>JALONX010000872.1 GCA_025454695.1 Chloroflexaceae bacterium | reverse complement strand
GCCAGGGACTCCTTCACCGCAACGGCTTCTACCATCGCACCTGCTCCACCAACATACTGCAATTCTGGGGATTTAGGGGAGTTTGGTACCAGAAAGCTGCTCTTGCTGTACGAAGGGGATAGCATACTTAAGGAAGCTGCAAGAGGAAGGACGAGGCACAATAGATACAAAGGTGGAAAACGGAAGCGTAGCTTCATCTTTAGCTCCTTTGTTGTGAACGGCACGATACACCGTTTGAATTGGAACAAATTATAACATAGGGTCTACCTTTACGCTGTGTGCAAGCTTACCGAAGGTGCGTTTCAAAGCAATTGACAAACGAAGGTAAATGCTGCTACTTCCAGCGGATGCAAAGGATATAAATCGTGTGCGAAGCTTGCTAGTTTTACACATAAGCTACACAGCCAGGTCACCGAGTGATCGCAACATTCTGTTGAGCATGTTGACAAACGAACAACCCCTGTGGTATCTTAAATGATGTCAATACCAGTTTCACCCAATCCCATTGTGATAACAAATAGCATCTTTCCAGTGATTGACCCAACGTTGGGCCGCACGCAGACGTTTGCGTTATGCCGCCAATTGGCTCAGGCCGTGGTGCAAACCTTTGGCCACATCTGCGAGGTCGTTATTCACGATTTTAGCGACCTGGAGCGTTCCATTGTGCATATTGAAGGCAATGTGACGAACCGCAGCCTGGGTCAGGGGCCGACTGACCTGCTGCTGCGGGCGGTGCGAGCGGGCAAAACTGAAAGCGATTACTTTGGTTATGCTGGCCATACGCTGGATGGCAAAATGCTGCGCTCCTCCTCCGTCTTTCTGCGCGACCCGGACGGCACGGTGTACGGCGCGTTCTGCGTCAATGTGGATATGACCCATCTCCATGCGCTGGAAGGCTGGCTCGGCCAGTTGCGTGCGCCCGCCCCCAGCGCCGACGTGAGCGAAACCTTCACCGGCGATCTTTCCGAAGCTCTGGAGGTGATGATGGCTGAGGCAGCGCTTGAAATTGGTGTGCCGGTGGCCCAGATGAACCGCACCCAGAAGATTCGCCTGGTGCATGCGCTGCACGAAAAAGGTGCGTTTCAGATAAAGAAGGCGGTGACCTTTGTAGCCGAACGCCTCAGCGTTTCCCGCTTCACGGTGTACAACTATCTGAATGTTTCGGCGGAAGAACCGAGAACCGAGAACCGAGAACCGTAGGGGCGAACCTTGTGTTCGCCTTTTCCGTTGTGAGGAAAACCCATGGCACGCGACGCTGAAGACCTCTACGTGATCAAAGGCCCGAAGACGATCTACGAAATGACCAGCGCCGAAGTGGGTGCGCTGTTGGAACGCACGAAAACCGTGCTCATCCCGGTGGGCGCAACCGAAGACCACGGTGCGCACCTGCCCCTCGGCACCGATATGTTCGAGGCCCGCGAGATTTGCCGCCGCGCCGCCGCCAGTCTCACCGCCCTCGGCTGCCCGGTGCTGATCGGCCCGACCATCCCCTTTGGCGTGTCCACCTTTCACATGGGCTTTCCCGGTACCATCACGCTTACGTCCAGCACGCTTATTCTGCTGCTCAAAGAGGTGATGCTGAGCCTCTACCAGCACGGCTTTCGTAACCTTATTCTGGTGCATGGGCACGATGGCAACCTGCCGCAGATGATGGTGGCGGCCCAGGACGTGGTGAACGAAACCCCCGATGCCACCGTGGCGGTGATGAACTGGATGGTGGAACTGGCCAAAGCCTATGCCAAAGGCGGGCTGATCAAAAGCACCAAAGGCGAGTCCCACGGTGGCGAGGGCGAAACCGCCCGCATCATCGCCACGCACCCGGAACTGGTGGATTTGAGCCAGGCCCAGGAGTTCTACCTCCAGCCCCACGAGTTGCGCAAAATTCAGTCGCCCGAACACATGAAGACTGGCGGCGGCATCTTCTACCCCACCCGCTCCTACAAGGCGCTAACGCCGGTGGGCAGCATCGGCAACCCGGCCCTTGCCACCGAGGAAACCGGCGAAAAAGGCTACGCCGTGATTGTAGACTGGCTGGTGAGCATCATCAAGCGGGACTTTTTTGACGAAGCGCAGTAATGACTGCGTGCTGCGTACTGCGTACTGCGTAATTTCAGGGCAAGGAGTTGCCTGCTCCGGTCGCCGATTTCATGTACTATGCTGAACGAAGTGCCGCCCGAACTTGCCGCCGCCACCGCTGGCTACGCCTGGCAGCCGGTGATCATCGGTCAGTCCGGGGCGGCGGTGTGGCGGCTGACGGCGGCAGGAAAGCCTGCCCTATTTCTCAAGCGGGCGGCGCTGGCGGAGGGGCAGGCCGAGGCGGAGCGGCTGACATGGTTGGCGGGCAAGCTGCCCGTTCCCCATGTACAATTGGCGCTGGTCGGTGGCGAAAGCTTCTGGTTGTTGACCACAGCCTTGCCTGGCGTTGACGCGGCTACCGTGGAGCAGGACGACCTGCCAGGTCTGGTGAGTCTGCTGGCCGAGGGTTTGCAGCTTGTGCATGCGGTGGCGATTGACGATTGCCTATTTGACCATCGGGCAGTTCAAGAGATCGAACGGGCGCGGCGCAACCTGGCTCTGGGTGAGGTGGACGAGGACGATTTCGATGAGGAGCGGCAGGGGCGAAGTGCGGCAGAGTTGTTCGCCGAACTGCTAGCGACGCAGCCGCAGCACGACGATCTTGTCTTCACCCATGGCGACTATTGCATGCCGAATGTGCTGCTGGATGGCGGGCGACTCAGCGGGTTTGTGGACATGGGCCGGGCTGGCGTGGGCGACCGCTACCGCGACCTGGCCCTGGCGGCCCGCTCCATCAGCCGTAACTACGGGGAGCAGTGGGTTGCACCATTTTTTGCCGCCT
>JALONX010000871.1 GCA_025454695.1 Chloroflexaceae bacterium | reverse complement strand
TTAAACGGGTATATTTGCTCGCCGTAGCCCTAAAGGGCGCGGCTCTCATGTGCGAAGCCCGCCTACGCGGGCTATACCGGAATTAATTTTTAATCTTCACTATTGCGCCAGAGCGCCGAAGGTGCGATAAATCGCGCGGCTACGGGACATTTTATACTCAAATAAAAAACAAAACTTCATCATTCGGTGGATAGGGCGGTACCGCGTGTCCAGGTCTTTTTGTACAACGTCATTAGCAAGAGTGGGTCTGATGTTGAAAACGTCTGATGGAAAGAAGATTATCATGCAAATCGCCGAGGTTTACTCACATTTCAACGCTCACGAGCATATTCTGGTTCACAAACAGGCGCTATGGCAGGAAATAGAAGAAGTTATTCGTGCTGTTGATGCAGAAGCGTGCAAGACAAAAGCTACGTCACAACAGCGCAAAGAAGGCCAGTTTCTGTATAGCCTCGAAGCATTTAACGAAGCATTTAAGCAAGAGCTTTTCTGCCGAGGATGGAATGAGATGCGCACCTCTTTCGCCAAAGACCGCATTGCGATTGAAATACAGTTTGGCAAATACGCTTTTGTGGCCTACGATCTGTTTGTGAAGCACATGGCGTTCTACGTTGGTGACATGATTGATGTCGGCGTTGAGATTTTGCCGATGAAGGCGCTTTCGACACAGATGTCATCGGGGATTGGCTACTACGAAGGTGAGCTGTACAACGTCATCCGGCAGGGCCGTGGCGTGCCCGCCGTGCCGCTGGTCTTAATCGGGGTCATTCCATAAACATCTCTGTGCCCTCTGTGCGCTCTGTGGCAAGATAAGGATCAACATGACAACCTACGACGCAATCATTCTTGGCGGCGGCCACAACGGTCTGGTGGCCGCATGCTACCTGGCGAAGGCTGGGAAAAAGGTGCTGGTGCTGGAACGTTACCACACCGTGGGTGGCGCGGCCATCACCGAAGAGATTCACCCTGGCTTTCGGGTCAGCGTCGCTTCCTATTCGATGAGCCTGATGCGCCCGGAGATTATCAAGGAGCTGCGCCTGGCCGACTACGGCTTTGAGGTCTATGCCAAGTCGCCCTCCTACTTTATGCCCTTTCCCGACGGGCGGCATCTGTTGCTCTACGCGGGCGACCGCGAGCGCACAAAGGTTGAGATTGCCAAGTTCTCGGTGAAAGACGCCGCCAACTACGACGCCTGGGAGGATTTCTGGGATCGCTGCTGCGACATCATCGAGCCGACGCTGATGGGGCCGCCGCTCTCCATTGCCGCGCTAGCTCAGCGCTTCGACGACGCCGGGTGGGGCGATGACTTCCGCCGTTTGATGCTGCTCAGCATGGGCGATCTGCTGGATGAGTTCTTTGAGTCCGAGTATGTCAAGGCGACCATGGCTCCCCAGAGCCTGATCAGCACGGCGGCTGGCCCGGCCTCGCCCGGCACGCCCTACGTCTTTCTGGTGCATGCGATTGGCCGAGCCATCCAGGGGCGGCGGGGCGTGTGGGGCTATGTGCGCGGCGGCATGGGCGCGGTAACCCAGACGCTGGCGGCAGCTGCCCGCGACCTGGGGGTGGAGATTCGTACCTCGGCGGAGGTGGCCGAAGTGCTGGTGGAAGGCGGCGTGGCCACTGGCGTGGTGCTGGCCAATGGCGACAGCGTGCGTGCGCGGGCGGTGCTTTCCAACGCCGATCCCAAGCGCACCTTTCTGCAACTGACGCCTGCCAGCGCCCTGCCCGCCGACTTTCGCCAGCGCATCGAAAAGCACTACCGCGTTACTGGCACGGTCTACAAGCTGAACCTGGCCCTGGCCGAGTTGCCCCGCTACAGCGCTGCTCCCGCCGACATGCCGCCGGAGGTGATTTCGCGGGGCACCGTGGACATTGCGCCTACCCTGGGCTATCTGGAACGGGCCTGGGATGACTTCAAGCGCGGTGAGTGCAGCCGCGAGCCGTTTGTCGAAATCTTCTCCCAATCACCCACCGACCCGACCATGGCCTCGCCCGGAAAACATGTCCTTTCCTGCTTCTGCCAGTTCTTCCCCTACGCCCCCAATGGCCGCACATGGGACGACGGCTTGCGCGAGGAGATGGCCGACCGCATCATCAACAAAGTCGCCGAGTATGCGCCCAACATCAACGGCGCGGTGATTGCCCGGCAGATGCTGGCCCCGGTTGATCTGGAGGCCCGCTTCGGTCTTACCGGCGGCAACATCTTCCACGGCGAGATGACGCCCGACCAGAGCTTCAACCTGCGGCCCATTCCCGGCGCTGCCGACTACCGCACGCCCCTGCCCGGCCTCTATCTCTGCGGCTCGGGCGCATGGCCCGGCGGCGGCGTTTCTGGCATTCCCGGCCACAACGCGGCCCAGGTGGTGCTGGGGGATTTGGGGCGATGAGACACGAACTGCTAGAACTATTGCGCTGCCCGCTCTGCCACCACCCCCTTGGCACCCAGCAGCTTGCCATGCAAGGGGCCGACATCTATGAAGGTGGGTTGCAATGCACCTCCTGCCGGACACACTACCCTATTCAGAGGCGCATTCCTCATCTTTTGCCAATGGCTCAACTTGAGGACACAAAAAAGCAGGAGATGAAGGGTTGGACGGATTTGTGGCAACAGAAGGGCATGTATGAACATAACCTGCATGAAAACGAAGATAGCTTCAATCTGCCGTATATCGGTGGCATGTGGAGCGAGGTTGCTCGCCTGTTTGACCTTGCACTAACAGCGCTTGATTTGCAGGGTAACGAAACCGTTCTTGATCTCGGTGCGGGGCAGGGCTGGGCCTCACGCTATTTTGCCGCCAAGGGCTGCCGGGTGGTCGCCTCGGACATTGTAGATGATGAATGGTTCGGCCTGGGGCGAG
>JALONX010000870.1 GCA_025454695.1 Chloroflexaceae bacterium | reverse complement strand
CTGGTGAGAAACGTTGAGGAGTACCCTCTATGAGCGTCTTCCGAGAAACCGACCCAGACGTGGAAGCACGAGAGGATGACCAGGAGCAGGAAACTGAAGGCCCTGACGGGTGGGATGATGACACAGAAGCGGTAGACGATGGTGATTTGAGTGATGAGGTTGCGGACGAAAACGACAGCGGTGGCAAAATTGATGACTCGGTGCAGCTCTACCTTCAGGAGATCGGCC
Organism: Chloroflexaceae bacterium; assembly: GCA_025454695.1. GTDB lineage: Bacteria > Chloroflexota > Chloroflexia > Chloroflexales > Chloroflexaceae > JALONX01. The sequence goes on along the minus strand of JALONX010000870.1, from coordinate 4,578 downwards.
AGATCAACCTTTTGACAGCTGAAGAAGAGGTGGTGTTTGCGAAGGCGATTGATGCCGGGAAAGCAGCTAAAGGCCGCATTGACCGCGAGGAATTCCAGTCGTGGAAGGAGCGCTTCGAGCTTGAACGCGCTGTGCTCGCCGCCGACGATGCCCGCCGCCGCCTGATCCAGGCTAATTTGCGCCTGGTGGTGAGCGTCGCCAAAAAATATATCAGCAGCCCCATGTCTTTTATGGATCTGGTGCAGGAAGGCAATATTGGGCTGATGCGGGCGGTTGAGAAGTTCGACTGGACACGGGGCAATCGCTTTTCTACCTATGCCACATGGTGGATTCGCCAGGCCGTCACCAGGGCCATTGCCGAGCAGAGCCGCCTCATTCGCCTACCGGTTCACCTCAGCGAGTCAATTGTGCATCTGCGGCGGGCCATGTATCGGCTGGAACAGCAGTTGGAGCGGGAGCCAACCGCCGATGAAATTGCCCATGCCATGGGCCTGAGTCTGCGGAAGGTCAAACGGCTGTTGCAGGCCTCCATCCAGCCCATTTCGATTGAACAGCCCATTAACAACGAGATTGAGGGCCGGGTGGGCGAAACCCTGGCCGACGAAAGCCTGGCCACGCCGATGGAGATTGCCGCCCAAAGCATGTTGCAAGAAGAGTTGGCCGCTGCGCTGAATGAGTTGCCCGAACGGGAACGCAAAATTTTGCAGCTGCGCTATGGTCTGGCCGATGGCCACCGCCGCACGCTGGAAGAAGTCGGGGTTGCCTTTGGCATCACCCGCGAGCGCACCCGGCAGATCGAGGCCGAAGCCCTGCGCCGCCTGCGGCAACCGGGGGTGGGCCAGCACCTTCAGGGCTATCTCGATTGACGATTGACGATTGACGATTGACGATTGACGCGCCGCTCACCATGTGGGTGGCGCTCTTTTTTTGCACTGTTTTTTTGCCACAGAGGGCACAGAGAACACGGAGGGATTTTAAGCTCGTGCAAAGCCGCCAAGACGCCAAGAGTGCCACATCAGTGTTAACCTACCATTCCCTTTGTGCCTTTGTGAGACATCCTCTGTGGCCTCTGTGGCCTCTGTGGCTCTATTTGTGGTATCGTTGCTGGGCTAAAACCACATGAAGAGAAAGACGACGATGGCGATTGCAATGATTGTTCACGGTGGGGCCTGGGCCATCCCCGATGACCAGGTGGAGGCCCATATGGCGGGCTGCCGGGCGGCTCTGGCGGCGGGCTGGGCCACGCTGGCGGCTGGCGGCACGGCCCTGGCCGCATGTGAAGCGGCAGTGCGGCTGATGGAGGACGACCCGATTTTCGATGCAGGCACTGGCTCGGTGCTGAACAGCGCAGGCGAGGTGGAGCTTGACGCCGCCGTGATGGACGGGCAGACGCTGGCCTATGGGGCGGTGGCCAATGTGCGCCACCTGCGCAACCCGATTACGGCGGCCCGCATGGTGTTGCACGGCCCGGCCACTACCCTGGCTGGGCCGGGAGCGGAAGCCTTTGCCGCTGCCCTGGGCATTCCTCTGATTGATAATGCCGAACTGGTGGTGGAACGTGAGCAGCAGCTCTGGGAGGCGTGGCGCAGGGCGGGCCAGGCAATGCCCGTCGCCCCGGCCAGCGGCCACGACACGGTGGGCGCAATCGCGCTGGACTCACACGGCAACCTGGTGGCGGCCAATTCCACCGGCGGTACGCCCTTTAAGCTGCCGGGACGCCTGTGTCTGCACTGGCTGGGGCGAGTCGATCACCAGCCTGGCCCTGGCGCGGCGTGGAGTGGAACTGTTGGAACGGGGCCTGGCCCCGCAAGCGGCGGCAGAGGCGGCGATTCAGTTGCTGGCGCAACGGGTGGCCGGGGGCAGCGGCGGCTGCATCCTGCTCTCGCCGCTGGGTCATGTGGGCCTGGCCTGGAACACGCCCCGCATGGCCTATGCCTACTGCGACGCAGCGGGCGAGGAGCGCTGGGGGGTGTAGCGGTGACAGGGTGACAGGATGACAGGGTGACTCTCTCTGCTACCCAATACCACCCCGCCATAGCCATGCTACAGCGGGGTGGGGCGAATGAGAACTACCCAGTGGGGTAATTGGGCGGGTGATTAGGGGCTTGGTGTGAGCACCAGCGGCGTTTCCGTGGGTGAAGGAGTGATGGTGGGAATGGGGGTGTCGGTGGTGAATTGCTGCTTGTTGAGGTCGAACACTAACGTTTCACCATTGGTTCCCTCGATTTGGAGTTGGGCGTAGTTCTGGCGCATTGAGCGGATCGCGCCCAGGCGCTGGGGGATTGGTGCAACCACCAGAGGCGCGCCTTGCGGAGGGACATTTTCGCTCTTGGTGAGCATGAGCATGAGGAGTTCGGTGGGGTTGGTGGGAGCTGTGCCGATATAGATCACAGCACTCCCTATACCAGTAATGGACACAAACCGCCCCTGCTGGAGGTCAAAGCGGCGCTGGCTGGAGTCCACCCCACCCACATAGGTGCGGCTGGCCCGGTCAAAGGTAAAGCGGTCGCCATTTACCGCTTCCAGCAGTAAGGTAGTGCCCTGCTCGCCAATGATGCGGATAATCCCGGATGCGTTGGAGGTGGGGTAGTAGGAATAATCGAAACTGCCAGTACCGTCATTTGCGGCTTTGGCCTCGACGAGTAGCCCCTGGAGCGGGTCTTTAAGCCCTGCCCCAGCCCAAAATGTTAAACGTTTGTCATCCTCGGCCCCGCCCCAGACATTCTGGACGCGGTAGGTATCGAAGAAGAGTTGCGGAACGCCAGCTGCAAATATACCTGGCGTTGGTGTTGGAACCGGGGGAAAGGTGGGTGGTGGCGTATACCCAGGGTCACCAGGGCGGAGGGCGGTCGGGTAGGTCATCGCGGTGGCCCGTTCGATGGTTCGGCCACGGATACCGCTAATGGAGGTGGCCAGCAGCCGTTTCTCGTCGGCGCTCACAGAAGGGTCATCCAGGCGGGTCTGAAATTGTAACCATTTCTCTCGATCAGAAAGATCTGCGTAACCATCACGCAACTCGGTATCAGTGAGCGTAGGGCGTGATTCAGCGACGTTAGTAATTGGCTGAGGCGGTGTTGGCGCTGGTGCCTGGCTTGTTGCCACATGGCCGCAGGCGACGAGTGTTATAACGGCAGTGCCAATAAGCAGCCAGACTGCGAGATGGTTGCGGTAGGTATGCTGTTGCATATCAATAATCTCCTGGTGCGACCGGGAACCAACGCACATCAGTTGACCAGCGCAGGTTTTGCCGAGTGCTAGTTGCAGTATTCAGTTCTGTCCAGAGTTGCCGCCAGCCCGCGACAAACCCCACCCCGCTGCAGCCATGCTACAGCGGGGCGGCGGGCGTGAGAACTACCCGGCGGGGTGATTGGGTGGGTGATTAGGGGCTTGGCGTGAGTACCAACGGCGTTTCGGTGGGTGAAGGAGTGAAGGTAGGGGCAGGTGTTGTGGTGACAAACTGGCGCGAGGGCATATCGAAGATAAAGACCTCGCCATTGGCCGCATGCAGGGTGAGCTGGTCGTTCTGCTCACCCACAATCCGTAATGCCCCCGACTCGGTGCCGGTGAAGTGTTCCGTAAAGCTACAACCACGGGGGTCGGTACGGGGGCAGGTAGCCTGAAGGACTAAACTGCGCGTGCTGTCTGTGGGTGAACCAGCCCAAAAAACGATTGGAACCAAGCAACACGATAGCAAATCAAGTTTAGACTTAACACGAACATAAGAGGTTACACTAGCAGTCGTTTGATGTAGTGACGTAAAATAGATCACTGTGGTTCCAGTTAAGATCCAGGTCAATATAACTTTAGTTAGTACTGACCTTCTACGTCGGCTGAACTCTGCTGATAATGAGCTGTAACAAATCGTCGAACAGAGTAAGTAAAACACTGAGACGTATTCTGCAATATAATTGGACTACTCAAACACGAACTACAGGTACTGTTCGTAGCGCGACCAGGCGATGCACCCCACGTTCCAAATGAGGGACACATTCCTCCAACATCCAGTAAACGCAGCGGAGCAAATGTCAGATGGGACGACGGCTGAAACGATGAAGGCGAAATATCCAAAACGTTCATAGTAGGTTCGCAGAAATCATCAAATGACCGACAAACAGCGTTACCATCGTTAGACTCGCTACCACTATCAGATCCTGAATGAAGTCGTGGCGACGTTCGGCGATTGGCACACTGTGTAGTACGTAAAAGACGTGAAATTCGCAAACTGAACAACTGCGGCTCAAAAAATTCGCCACTTTCATCTCCACTATTTTTTGGAATTCCACAGTCAAAATTGTAAACGTCATGGCATCGGCTGGGATTTGAAGGTCGACATCCAGTAGACGGTTGGTCATTTGACGTAGGGCTATTGGCAATGGCAGGGCTACCAACAGAACCATATACAATTTTCAGCTGGTTTTCTTTACCCAGTGATAAATGTCTTTCTCGGAAAAAACGAGTCTGTTCTGCTACAGTTGTATTTGTAGTGTCTTTCGGTGTTGATGAAGATTCAGAAATACTTCGGTGGCCTATAGACGTGATACCACTTGGGCTTGGGACTACTGGAATCGACGCCGCAGG
>JALONX010000869.1 GCA_025454695.1 Chloroflexaceae bacterium | reverse complement strand
GCTTCGGATTTGCGAATCGGTTTGCGCTCCAGCGTCGCCTCCACATCGGGATAGATCTGCCAGTTGTCGGGCTGGAAATAGGCAAGATGGGCGGACTCAATCAAGGCAGGCTCAGGGGCCAGGCCAAGTTCTGCCAGCAGACGGCGGTAGAAGCCATACCAGGTAGCCTGAATCTGTCCATCATCCCCCCAGGTGGTGTTGCCAGCGCGATGATATTCCTGCCAGAACCAGTGGCGTGCTACGTCACCGGCCTGTTGTAGGGCAGCGGCAGCAACGACCTCGCCCCGCCGGGCCAGCAGGTTGCCTAGCACGGCTTCAGTTCGCTGCTGGGGCGCAATCAGGGTAAACCCGGCGTCAAAACAGATCAGGCGGTAGGGCATACAACTCCTTGTCTATTCCCTGGTGGCGTCGTTTCTCCACCCCGTGTGACCGTTACGAACTTTACCTGCTGCGCACCCTCAACCTACCCATCGGTCAGAAACCAGCGCCCGTTGACAAACACGGTGGGAAAAGTGTCGCTCTGCACGCCCAGCACCTCGCTCAAGGGGCGCACCTGTTCCGACAGTAACGCTTCGCTGCCGTTCGCACCGGGGCCATAGATGCGCAGCCGCACCTTGCCCTCCTCCAGCCGCACCAGCGCCCGATCTCCGTTGCGTTCGACCAGGGCCACGTTGCTGTAGATGATTTCGAACACCATGCGCCGATTGTCTTGCCGGGCCTGGCGACCGTAGAAAGTTGCCAGCGTCCGCTGGATAGTGTCACGAGCCTGGCCCCGTTCGCGGGGGGGGAAATAGGCCGCCATACGCTGGGCCAGGCGGCCACGCCCGTCCAGATTGCTTAAGTCCGGTGACTGCAAGGCCTTGTTCATCTCCTGAAAAAAGCCCTCAGCTGCCAGGGTGGGGCTATCGCCACCGCCCACCGGATCCTGGCCTGGATCTACCGGGCCGCATGCCACGAGCACAAAGGCAAGCAGCAATGGAATGATGCGTACTGCATAGTGCGTCATGCGTAATGAAGGCGTCATTGTGTTACGGAGCGGGGGGAGCAGCGGGCGTTGGGGCGGGGTTGGCGTTGCCACCTGGGCGGAAGGGTGCAGGGGCCACCGGCAGCCTGGCCCGCAGAATGGTGCCGCCATTCACCAGGTAGATCTGGGGCTGGCCGTTGTTGTCATCAATCACCAGGTCGGTCAACTGGTCGAGCCGCTGGCCGTCGCTTTCACGCACCTTGATCTGCTGCACCACCTTACCACTCTGTTTGTCCATTTGAATAATGCGCTCGTTCAGGGTGTCGAGCAGGAAAAACGCGCCGCTTTCCGGTGAGCCGGCAGTAAAAAACCGCGTGACCGCAGTGATCGGCGGTTGGATAGCTTCCGGCACCACTTCGGTAAGCAACTGGCCCCGTTGAAACACCAGCACATTGCCATCTGGTTGCAGCAGGTAGATGTTGCCATCCACTGCCATGTCTACCGCGCTGCTCAGATCGCGCCCACTCACCCCATTCGGGTCAAGCCAGAAGGCTGGCGCATTGCCATACAAACCACTGTCGTAGCGCAGAATCTCCTGGTCTTGCGCCCCCCAGACATAGAGGTTACCGGCAAAGGTTTTTAGATCAAGCCGTCCACGGGGATTCCAGGCATCGCTGCCGCCGAGCCGAATATAGTTCCACTCGTTGTTGCTGCGGAAGTAGTAGCCATAACCGCTGGTGCCCTGATCGACCGCCACCAGGTCACCTTCGCGCCATGCCAGCGCCCGCAGCGGGCCAACCACCGCCGCCGGGGTCGTCTGGCCGGGGCTGAGGTAGGGTTGGGCTTCGCCACCTTCGATGGGAATGCGGTAGATGCTCGGGTTGTCACGGTTGGCATCCAGCGCATACACAAAACGGCGCGACTCAGCACTGGCCTCAGCGCTGCTGGTGGCCGGGGCGGGCACCACCAGGCTAGCAAAGCGACCATCGGGCAGCGGGTGGCGGGCCACCACCGTCACATCTTCAAAAAAGCTGAGCCGTTGCAGCGAGGAAAGGGCCGTTTCGTAGTTCCGTTGCAGCGTCTGGTAGCGCAGCCAGAGCGTAGGGTTGGTGTTGGTGATCAGCGGGCTGGCCCGCACCTCGTCAATCGCCTGGCGGGCCACATTGAGCCGGTCAAGGGCGGCGGCTTCATCGGGCGCGCTGGCAACCTCGGTCAAGCGCTGGTCGGCCTGGCTGAGAAATTCCAGTGCCCGCTGCTGGGCGCTCTGCTGCGACACATTCACGCCATAGAGCACCAGGGCTGCCACCAGGCCCACCAGCAGCATGAGTTGCAGCCAGGGCGCAATCCGGCGCTGGCGGCGGTTGGCATTCACATTGCCCCGCACCAGCGGCGTTTTGGGCAGCGGGTTGGCCTTTTTCGCCTGCCGCCCGCGGGCCACTTCCATCACCGCATCGCCCGCCTGCTGAAAGGGCAGCAGCAAGCGCTGATACCATGCGAGATCAACCGTGGGCCGCACCTCGCGGCGAGGCCGCAGCGGGCCGTAACGGGCGGACATACCCGCAGTGTCGCTTAAATCCACCGCGGCGCCATTTTCGGGCAGCAGCACCTGATTGCCGTCCACCGTTACCTCGGGGCGGCGGCGAGCCGTGTCTTGCTCCTGGCGCAATCCGGCAGCATACAGCTCGGGCAGGCTCTCACCAAGCTCCAGCGGGCGCGGCTTGGGGGCCGGGTTAGCGGGCAAATCGGATAGTGGCGGCATGGTGGTGGCCGGGTCAGGGCGCTCCGTGCCCTCGTGCGGGCGGTTTTTTTTGCCGCCCCGCATGGTCAGGGCCGCTTCGCCAGTAAGGCGGGCAAACCAGCCGCCCAGCGAACGAAAGGCCAGCCGCCCCCGTTCGCTCA
>JALONX010000868.1 GCA_025454695.1 Chloroflexaceae bacterium | reverse complement strand
CAGTACGCCTCACGTTTCACGCATTACGCATTTTTGCCCACGTCATGTATAATGGGTGCCAACAGGCCGGAGTGGCGGAATGGCAGACGCAGCGGACTTAAAATCCGCGACCCGCAAGGGTGTGTGGGTTCGACTCCCACCTTCGGCACCAACTTCAGGTACGATGTTGGATTTTGGATTTAGATTGCTTCCCATACATCAGGCTTCTGCTCCGCCTCCTTTCCTTGCGTTTCCTTCTTTTTAAAGTTAAACGTTGAGCATATGGGAGTGGCGCTGCCGCTCCTTTTTCGTTGCCCGTGCGGCCTGCCTTTCTTGCACCTCACCTCACGCTTCGGGCACCCTTTTCCGCTGGCAGAAAGGCCGAGGTGAGGATGTGCTGATTTGCTTTCTACGCAATTTCTGTTATACTTGTGAAAAATAACACAGCATCATTCCGGTTAGATGACGACGAACACGTGCGTGTTTGTTGCCTCCCACGCAAAAGCAGGTAGTGCTAAACCTGTGCAACTTCTGGTTGATATTTCTCTGCTGTTAGCTCCGTGTGTTCCCCTTTCGTCTGCCTGCTGCACAGTATCTGCACCTGCTTGATGCGCTTTTTGTCTCTTTGTAGGGCGTAATAGAATACCTGAATGTGTGGCCGTGGCGCTGGCGATTGTTGGGGCAGGATTGCGTGAGGAGCTGCGTGGTAATGGTATAAGAAGCAGGCAGTTGCCTGTGCAGCCTATTGACAATAGTGCAAACCAGTTGACACAAATGCAACAAGTGCATATAATACAAATGGGTTAACCACACGCACTTCTGCCCCGACGAGGTACACGCATGGGTCAAGTCTTCCGTCCGAGTGCGAACGCTCTTTCCAAGATCAGTGTTTTTGCCCTTTTCCTGATCGTTGTAGAGGCAATCCTGTTGCTCACCATCTATTTCCGTTCCAACTACTGGCGCGAGGTGCATATCGGTATTCCCCAGCCGGTGCCCTTTAGCCATCAGTTGCACAGTGGGCAGCTTGGCATGGATTGTCGCTACTGCCACACGTCGGTTCAACAGTCAACCTTTGCCAACATTCCGGCGACCGAGACCTGTATGACCTGCCATTCCCAGGTGGCGCAGAACAGCGTTAGCCTGGCTCCAGTGCGCGAAAGCTGGGCCACCGGCAATCCGGTGGAATGGAATAAGGTCAACAAAGTGCCAGACTTTGTCTACTTCAACCATGCCAGCCATGTGAACAAGGGCGTTGGCTGTTATACCTGCCACGGACGGATTGACCAGATGGCGGTGGTGTGGAAGGAGCATCCCTTCTACATGGGCTGGTGTCTGGATTGCCACCGCCAGCCAGAGAAGTATCTCCGCCCCCGTGATCAGGTCTTTAATATGGAGTATGTGCCGCCAGCGAACCAGCTGCAACTTGGGGCGCAGCTGGTGGTGGAATACAACGTGAATAAGGCGCAGTTAGCAAATTGTGCCGTTTGTCATCGGTAGTTCCAGGGTGCAGTTGTACGGCGAGAGCCGAGTCTGGTAGTGGTGGTACACGGCATGTTGGGCAGCCATCAGCTGCCCACTGCTGAGTCTGGTGGGATGTGTTGCCACTGCCGGTAGTTAGAACGAATGGCGCTATGACGACCCATATTTCACAAGACTTACTTGAGGTGGAGGCGGCGCGGGCGAAGCTGCGGCAGGCGCGCGGGCCACAGTTTTGGCGTGGCCTGGAAGAACTGGCTGACACCGCCGAATTTCGCTCACTGATCGAGCGTGAATTTCCTCAGGGTGCCGCTGAAATGGCCGACCCGGTGAGCCGCCGCACCTTCATGAAACTGATGGGGGCTTCGCTGGCTCTGGCCGGACTCACGGGCTGCACCAACTGGACGGTGTATATGCCGCCCGAGAAGATTGCTCCCTACACCAAAGCCCCCGAGGGCCTGGTGCCGGGCCGCAAGACGTACTACGCTTCTACGGCAACGTTTGGCGGCTATGGCGCTGGCGTGCTGGTGGAAAGCCACGAGGGCCGCCCCACCAAGATTGAGGGCAACCCGCAACACCCTGGCAGCCTCGGCGCGACTGACCTGTTTACCCAGGCGACGATCCTGACCATGTACGATCCTGACCGTTCGACGCAGGTGTTGCAGAACGGCCAGCCCAGCAGTTGGGATGCCGCAGTGGCCGCGCTCAACAGTGCGCTGCAAGCCGAGCTAACACCCCAGGGGGCGGGCCTGCGCCTGCTCACTGAGACGATCTCGTCGCCAACACTGGTGGCCCAGATTCAAGAGCTGTTAACGGCCTTTCCTCAGGCCCGCTGGGTGCAGTATGACCCGGTGAACCGTGACAATGTGTATGCCGGGGCGCAGCAAGCCTTTGGCACCCTGGTGGAGCCGCGCTACAGCTTTAGCCGCAGCACCACCGCCGCCGATGGCACCAAGAGCACCGAAATTCTGGCGCGGGTGGTGGTGTCGCTCGATGCCGACTTCCTCAGCCCGGGGGCTGGCTTTGTGCCCTATGCCCGTGGCTTTGCCAAAGGCCGCAAGGTGACGGATGCCGTGCGGGCGATGAACCGGCTTTATGTGGTGGAGGCCAACATGACCTCCACCGGCGCTGCCGCCGACCACCGCCTGCCTACCCAGGCTAGCCGGGTGGAAAGTGTGGCCCGTGCTCTGGCCCAGCGCCTTGGCGTGGGCGATGGCCCCGGCAGCGTGACGCTGACCGAAGCCGAAACGCGCTTTGTGGAGGCGATGGTGCGCGACCTGGAAGCCAACCGGGGTGCAAGCCTGGTGCTAGCTGGCTACCAGCAGCCGCCTGCTGTCCATGCGCTGGCACATGCCTTGAACGACCAGCTTGGCAACGTGGGCGCAACGGTAGACTACATCGAGCCGCCGGTGGCGCAGGC
>JALONX010000867.1 GCA_025454695.1 Chloroflexaceae bacterium | reverse complement strand
TCCGGACACGCGGTGCTACCCTGTCCACCGAATGAATTCGGCGTCTGGAAGCTGCAAACACGCTGATGAAGATTAAAAATTAAATTCGGTATAGCCCGCAAAAGCGGGCTTCGCAGCTCCCAGCCGCGCCCTTTAGGGCTACGGCCAGCGCATATACCCGTTTTATTTCTTAAAGCTCATAAGCGTGTTGCCCCGATAGTTGTCTGGATTATTTTGTAAAGACTCATAAGGGGCCAAACTAGCGGTATACTAGAGGTGATACATGGTATGGTTGTACTGGTGCCGATCTCCTTCCAAACGTAATCCTGCCCCGAGGAGACCGGCACCTTTTGCGCCAGGGGCGAGCTGCGGGGTGAGAAGGTGCCGGTCTCCTTCTAGCGTTCTTTCCACCTCAGCCTGCTCAGCGGTGAGTAGCAAACTGCAAACTGCAAACGGTTCTTCCCACAGTTAGAAAGTGACCTATGGCTTCCACGGATTATGATGTGATCGTCGTTGGCGGCGGCCACAACGGCCTGGCCTGCGCTGGCTACCTGGCGAAGGCGGGCAAGCGGGTGCTAGTGCTGGAACGCCGCCCGATTATCGGCGGGGCGGTGTGTACGGAAGAGGTGATTCCTGGTTACAAAATTGATGTCGGCTCATCGGCCCACATTATGATTCACCTCACGCCGATTGTACGCGACCTGCACCTCGAACAGCACGGGCTGGAATATATTGACATGGATCCCTACGCCTTCTACCCGTTGCCGGACGGGAGCGGCGCGATCAGCTTTTACAAAGACCTGGAGAAAACCTGCGCCAGCATCGCCCGCGTGAGTCCACGCGATGCCCTGGCCTACCGCAAGTTTATGGACTTCTGGCAACCGCTCAACGAGGCGGTGTTTGATGTCTTTCTCAACCCGCCCTCGGTGACGCGGCTCTTCGGCAGCGTTTCGGCCAGCGTGCCCCGGCTGCCCGCAGGCGAACGCAACCCGCTGGAGATTGTGCGCCGCCTCTTCACCTCCTACGCCCAGCTGATTACCGAGACCTTTGAGAGCGAGGCCATGCGGGCGGCGATGACATGGCTCGCCGCACAGAGCGGCCCACCACCAGATGAGATCGGCGCGGGGGACTTTTTTGGTTGGCATTCGATGCTGCACACCAGCGGGGCCAAGCACCCGCGCGGCGGCAGCGGCATGCTCACCCAGGCCATGGCCCGCGCCCTCAAGAGCTTCGGCGGCGATGTGGTGCTGGACGCACCGGTGAAACGCATCATCGTGGAGAACGGCGCGGTACGGGGGGTAGAAACGGTGGACGGCAGCCGCTACAGCGCCCCGCTGGTGGTTTCCAATGCCCACGTCTGGACAACCATGCTCGACCTGGTGGGGCCGGAGAACCTGCCGAGCCAGCTGGTGCAGCGCATCAAAAACATTCGCGTGGGCAACGGCTTCGGCATGACGGTGCGCTGCGCTGCCAGCGCCCTGCCAGACTATATTGCCGCGCCCAGTGGCGGGCTGCCCCACGAGAGCCACCACGGGCTGCAACTGCTGGCCCCCAGCATGAACTATGTGCGGCGGGCCTACGAAGACTACCTGCGGGGCGAACCCAGCCGCGACCCGGCGGTGATTGCGATGACATTCAGCGCGATTGACCCCGACGTGGCCCCGCCCGGCAAACACACCGTGTTTCTGTGGGCGCAATACTTCCCCTACGAACTGGCCTACAACCAGCCCTGGGACGACGTGCGCGAGCGGGTGGCCGACAGCATTCTGGAAGTGCTCTACCGCTACGCGCCCAACATGCGCGGCGCAATCATTGACCGCTTTATCCAGACGCCGCTTGACCTGGAGCGGCGGATTGGCCTGCCCCGTGGCAATGTGATGCATGTGGAAATGAGCTTCGACCAGATGTTTTTCTTCCGCCCGTTGCCGGAACTGGCCCAGTATCGCACGCCGATCAAGGGCTTGTACCTGACCGGGGCCAGCACCCACCCCGGCGGCGGCGTGTTTGGAGCCAGCGGTTACAACACCGCCCGCACGGTGCTGCGTGACAACGGCGGGCGGCGCTGGCTACCAGTGGCGGCGGGGGCCGGGGCGCTGGCGGCGGGCGTCTGGGCCGCTGGGCGGCGCAAATCGTGACACGATGACACGGTGACACGATGACAGGGGCGGTGGACAACACTTGTTCACACGCCCCTTATGCTATCAATGTCCCACTGCCGCTGTGAACTCACATCGCTCCACTACCAGCCCTGCCGCCACCACCTCGGCCAGGTTGATGGCCTCCATGGCTTCGTAGGTCGAGCGGAAGGCAACGGTGGGTAGGTGCTGGCGTACCACCTGGTTTGCCTGTTCGGCCAGTTCGAGCAGCCCGGCCTGGGTGACGGCCCGTTCGACCTCGGAATGCAGCAGCAGGTAGAGCGGGTGTTTGCCGATGGTGAAGCGCTCCACCAGGGCGGTTGCCGTGCCAAAGGCCCGCGCTGCCTCGGCATGGCGGCCCTGCCGGAATGCCAGCAAGGCCTGCCCCAGCAGGGATTGGGCGAGCGACCCAAGGCCAAAATGCTTATAACTGCCCGTCACGCCGTTGGCCAGCAACCTTACTGCCTCGCTCGCTTCACCCCGTAGCAGCCTGGCTACAGCCAGATCGCATTGCACGAGTACAGTGGGATAGGCCAGACTTAGTTCTTGCAAAAGTGGCAGGCTCTGGTGCATGTACCTGATGGCTTCCTGGGTTTTCCCCCCAACCAGCGCCATAACTCCCAGACTATGCAGTGTTTCAGCGTAGATCTGGCGGTCGCCGATCCTTTCACACATGGTCAACAACTCCTCAAACAGGTCGGCTGCCTCACCAGCCTTCCCCTGAGCGAACAGCGCCGAGGCCAGACCAGGAAGGTAGCGGACA
>JALONX010000866.1 GCA_025454695.1 Chloroflexaceae bacterium | reverse complement strand
GAAATCCGGTCTAGCCCGCGCAGGCGGGCTTTGCACAGCCAAGCCGCGCCCTTTAGGGCTACGGCCAGCGCGTCGAGCCGTTTTCATGCGTAAGGCCCGTAACATTCATGCAGGAGTGGGCGAAGCGGGGTATAATGTTGACAAAAGGAATACAGCGAAGGCATGGGAGAGGTGGAGCGTGGTACAAATAACTGTTGATGAGATGAAAAAAGATCCTGAAAAGTACCTGCAACAGGTTGAAGCTGGCCTCGTGCTTACCATTGTTCGTGCCAATAAACCAGTTGCTGAATTGCACCCGGTTAGCCTGCCAGATAAACAGGTTCGTCCTTTTGGTTTATGCGCTGGTGATTTCGTTGTTCCCGATAACTTCGACGCGCCGCTACCTGAGGATGTATTGCAGGCATTTGAGGTGCGATAGCCTCCGAATGATGAAGATTAAACACGAAATCCGGTCTAGCCCGCGTAGGCGGGCTTCCTGTTCCTAGCCGCGCTCTTGATGGCTACGGCCAGCGCGTCTATCCGTTTTCATGCGTGGCGTTCGTCATTCGGTGGCTTCTCAACCGAGAGCATAATCGAAAATCCAAAATCAGCTAGAAATATTCCAATGGCAAAAGTAATGGTCGCCATGAGCGGCGGCGTAGATAGTTCACTTGTGGCGGCCCTGCTGGCCGAGCAGGGCCACGAGGTTACCGGCGTCACCATGCACCTCTGGGCCGATGACGATGAGCGCCTGGCGGAGAGCCTTTGCTGCTCGCAGGAGATGACCGAGAGCGCCCGCCGCGTCTGCGCCCAACTCGATATTCCCTACTACGTCTTCAATTATCAAAAAGAGTTTCGGCGGCATGTGATTGACTACTTCCTGCGGGAGTATGGCCAGGGTTACACGCCCAACCCCTGCCTGGAGTGCAACCGCGAAATCAAGTTTCGCGCCCTGATGAACCGGGCCGAAACCCTGGGCTTTGAATATGTGGCCACGGGTCACTATGCCCGCATCGTGGCGGCTGAAGGAACGAGCGGCTTCTCGCTCCAGCGTGCCCGCGATCTGGATAAAGACCAGTCGTACATGTTGCACATGTTGCAGCAGGCCGATCTGGCCCGACTCATGTTTCCCATTGGCGAGTTCAGCAAGCCGGAGGTGCGGGCATTGGCCGCCGAGCGGGGTCTTGCCAGCGCCGACCGGCCCGAAAGCCAGGATATTTGCTTTGTGCCGGGGGGCGACTACCGCAACCTGTTGCGGGAAGAAACGCCCCAACACCTCATTCCCGGCCCGATTGTGGACACCGAAGGGCGCACGCTGGGCCAGCACAACGGCCTGCCGCTCTACACCATTGGCCAGCGGCGTGGCCTGGGACTCACCAGCAAGGAGCCGCTGTTTGTGGTGGAACTAGACACCGCCCGCAACGCCCTGGTGGTTGGCCCGCTGGCGGCGACTATGCGCCAGGGCTGCACGGTGGAACGGGCGACCTTTGTGGACGAAAGCTGGCCGCAGGAGCCGTTTTCGTGCATGGTGCAGGTGCGTGCCCACGCCGACCCGGTGGCGGCCACAGTGGAACCGCTGGAAGGTGGGCTGCTGCAGGTTGCCTTTGCCGAGCCGCAGAAGGCTATTAGCCCCGGCCAGGCCGCCGTCTTCTACGCTGGCGACCGGGTGCTGGGCGGCGGTCGCATCGCCCGTTGAGGTGACTACAGCATTCACCGCCGAGCACGCCGAGAGCGCCGAGAACAAGAAGTACAAAAAATCTTTGCGTACTCTGCGTTCTTGGCGGTGAGTAAAAGAGAAATGACAGATATAGCCCCTGCCACGTTGCTGTTGCTGCTGATTGCCACCGCCTGCGCGGCGCTGGCCCATGTGCTGTGGGGCAAACGTTGGCGGCAACTGGTTTTCTTCTGGGTGGCTGCGGTGGTAGGCTGCCTGTTGGCCTATGGCCTGGGCCTGCGCCTACCGCTTGATCTGCCCGCGCCCGCAGGCGTGCCCATCATCGAAACGCTCCTGGCGGCATGGATCTTGCTCTTCATTGCCTCACGTTTACGAGTATGATATAATTTTGCCGCATTTGTATGCCTGAAAGTGGCCCCGAAAGCCACCTCAACCTTTTGGTACGCCCGGCACGTACCTCAGAGCCAGGAGTGTTGCTGTGAGAAGATGGATTACTATCGGCATTGCACTCATCTTCGTTATCACTATCGCATTTATCGTTGTGTCGTATCTTTTCCCCCCCTTTCGTGAAGCGACCCGCGACATTGCGATTGTTATTCTCGCTGTTTTTCAGATGATCGCTTCGATCCTCACCATCGTCCTGCTGATTGGTATCCTCTACGCTGTTAACGCTATCCAACGTCTCACTCGCGACACGGTGTTGCCCAAAGTTGATGTGGCGGTGGTGAAGGTCAACGAAGTGCTGGATAACACGCGCACTATCACCACTAGCCTGCGGGATTCCACCACCACCGCCACCAACACCACTACCTATGTGGCTGAACGGGTCGTCTCGCCGATTATTCGCGCCTCAAGCCTGGTTGCCGGGGTGCGCGCCGCCGCTACCACCCTGGCCCGCCGGGGTGCCCCACCCTCTGAAGAAGACGAACTGAGCGCCAGCGTACCCTCGCAAACCAGTACCCGTTAACTATTGTCGCCAGATTCTGGCTGTGTTATGATACATCGTGGATGGGCTGTCGCCAGTGGCATACGAATGCCAGCGGCAGCTTTCCATATCTCAGCCAATACCAGGCTGGGTGCTTTGTTGCCGTAAACAGTAGATACAGGCGTTACCATGCCTTTGGTTGGCAATATTCGTGATTTTGGCCTCTCTGACTTCCTCTACCTCGACTCGGATTTCTCGTTGTACCAAGGGCAATTCGTCAACCTGAGCAAGAAAGAGAAAAAA
>JALONX010000132.1 GCA_025454695.1 Chloroflexaceae bacterium | reverse complement strand
TTCAGTCCGCGTAATGGGGTTGAAGGTTTACAACCAGAACGGCTACGCTGTGCCACCGCAGCCACCGAATGATGAAGTTTAATAATTAAATCAATAATACGATGTAGCGGCGCGATTTATCGCGCCAGTGACCGGAACGCGCAATACATTGCGCTGCTACGTGACATTTTGTATGCGAATAAAAAACAAACTTCATAATTCGGCGTTTGGAAGCCGCAAACACGCTGATGAACGTTACGAATGAAAACGGGTATACGCGCTGGCCGTGGCCCTCAAGGGCGCGGCTCGGAGCTGCGAAGCCCGCCTGCGTGGGCTATACTGGATGTACTGTTTAATCTTCATAAACGTGTTGCTCCGAAGGCTGTCTGGTTTATGTTGTAAAGACTCATAATGTTGAAATGGACTCATAGCCATTTCTTCAAAACAGGGTTTTTCGTTCATGCACATCCTCTCGCCCTATGGCAAAGATGTAGACCAGGAACTCACCACAGTCTACGGCCTGGCCTCGCCGCAGGCCGCCGCCGCGTTCATCGTTCGCCACGTCCAGACTCACTACGGCATGCACGACGTTGCTGTTGAAACGCTGTATGTGGCCTATGGTCTCACCGCCAGGCTCAGCGCAGATGGTGCGCCCTACTATTTAAAATTTGCCTCGCGCAGCATGCACGCCCGGCCCGAACAGCTCTTTCCATGGCTGGCATTTCTGCATCAGAACGACATTCCCGTTCCCGAGGTTTTGCAGGCGCAGGACGGACGCTGGTTTCTCTCACCGCTCGCCACCTCCGATTACGAAGTGGTCTACTTGATGCGAGCGCTGCCGGGCCGCCCCATGCACCAGCCCACGCCTGCCGCTGTGCAGCACTATGCCAAAATGATGGTCCGCTTCCACCGGCTCGGCAGCAGCTATGCCCAGCTAGTTGTGGGTAGCCTGGCCACATGGCAGAGCAAATGGGGGCACCGCGAGCAACTGCGGCACGATCTTGAGGCGGCTCCGTTGGTGTCGCAGGCGCTGCTTACACAGGCGCTGGCACTGATTGAAGCAACACCGCCGCAGCCGTTCTCCTCTACCATCATTCACGGTGACTTCCGCCTCTGCCATGTGCTTTTTGATGGCACGGGGATTTCCGGCATGATTGATGTTGACCAATCAACACAGGGCGAATGCTGGGTTGACCTGTGTTATGGTCTGTTGAGCGGTGCTACGCCTGAAGCAGGCAGTTTGTTTGATTTCGCTGCCCTGAAGCTGGCCTTGCAGACCTACCACCGGCTCCTGCCCTTTGGTGATAGTGACCGACAAGCGCTGAAGGCACATTTCGCTTATGCGACGCTGGAAACGCTGCGCGACCTACTGCCGGGCGTGACGGCGGGAACGGCAACCGTACATGATGTGGAAATAACGCAGCAGCTTTTTGCTCAGGTTGTTGAAGCAACTGAAGAAGCGTTGTTAGGTGAGGGGTAGGGCTCGTTTCCACCTTGCCGAAAGTGCAGCGAGGCGGTATAGTAAGGCGAGCAATGCAAGGCTGCTCTCTTTGCGTAAGGAGACAAACCAATGACCCTTGAGGAAGCCATACAGGATTTGAGCGAGCGCATCAGTGCCGCCGCCCCCAGCGCTGTCGTCCGCGTTACCCGAGTCTCAGCGGAAGAAGCCAGCATGCGGGCCTATGCCCCTGCCGACGCCGCTGAGGCAGTGAAAGAAGCCACCCGCGAACGCACGATGACGCTGCTGATGGAGCACGGCCTCGACATTCAGGTCATCGTCTACGACCTGGCGACGGATTTGCCGCCGGATAGCTGATTAACATGGCGATATACTCGCAGTTTCGATCTCATCCGCCAGCAGCGGCCAGGCCCGCAGGTGGCATTCGCCGCCCGCGACGACCAGCGTAGTGCCACCATTGATGAAGGCCAGTGCCTCAATGCCACGGGGCGAGGCGCGGTAGGCCCGCATGTCGCCGCCGGGCACGAGGTGCAGCACCACCCCCGCACTGCTGCCTACCGCCAGCCAGCCCCGTGGGTGCCAGGCCAAAGCGCCCACCGAGGAGCCAAAGCCAACCCCGCTTCCTGAAGCAAGCTGCTGCTCGGCATAGCTGGCCGCAATCGCGCCCGTGTCGGCATGCAGCAGCACCAACTTGTGGGGAGCCAGCCCGCCGATGCCCCCCGCCGCTAGCATGGTTCCGTCGGCGCTCAACGCCAGGGCGTAGAGGGCGTAGACCTGGCGTGGCCCGTTAAACCCCAACTCTGCAATCTGCAATCTGCCAATCTGCAATCTGCTATAGTAGCCACTCCAGCGCCAGCATGTAGCCCCGCCAGCCCAGCCCGGCGATCTGGCCGGTGGCGACGGGGGCGACGACGGAGTTGTGGCGAAACGGTTCGCGTTTGTAGACGTTGGAGATGTGAACTTCTACAATGGGGCATTTCAGGCTCGCCAGGGCGTCGCGCAGCGAGAGGCCATAGTGCGTCAGTGCGCCAGGGTTGATGATAATGCCGTCGGCGTCCCAGCCCTCCGCCTGCAAGAAGTCAATCAGCGCCCCTTCGTGATTCGATTGGAACGACAGCAGCGTCGCCCCCGCCGCCTTGGCCCGCTCCGCCAACGCCTGGTCAATCTGCGCCAGCGTGGTGCTGCCGTAGACCTCCGGCTCGCGCCGCCCCAACATGTTCAAATTCGGCCCATGCAGCGCAAGAATTTTCATACCTGTTTAGCCACAGAGAACACAGAGATTCAGCAGGGTAATATGAAATCGTGGTACGTAATACGAGATGCGTGAAACGTGAGACGTGAAACGTGCAATCTGCAATCTGCAATCTGGTTCGTGTCATCTCGTATTCGCACATTGTTTGGAGACATTTTTGAAGCGCATCAGCATGCGGTGCGCTCAAACGGTTTGCGAACGTGCGAAGACCGAATGACACGAACCAATCTGCAATCTGCAATCGGTCAACTCGTCTCTGTGCGCTCTGTGCCTCTGTGGCAACATGTGAGCGGGTTGCGGGCGAAGACGTATTCCTCGACGATTTCACCATGTAACAGGTGACGCTGAATAATCTTTTCCAGCACCTTTGGCTCGCATGAATGGTACCAGACGCCTTCGGGATAGACCACCGCAATCGGCCCACGGGCACAAATCTTGAAGCAGTCGATCTCCGAAACTTGCACCTGGGCGCACTCCTCGGGCAGGTCAAGTTGGGCCAGGCGGCGGCGCAAATATTTCCACGCCGTTTCGCCGCCGTCACAATGGGTGCAGAGAAAAATATGGCGATGGGCCACAGCCAGGCCGCGCTTTTCGGCCCGCTGGTGCAGCTTCTCGTGCGATGCAGCCATGCAGCACGTCATTCTAGGGAAAAGGCGCAGGCTCAGCGGCTGCGACACCTTCCATTGGAAACTTGTGAGAATAGTCACAGTCTAGCCGATAGGCGAGGGTTTGTCAACGGTTCTAGCCGGAGATTCAAACAGAAATCTAATATTGCTCTTGCATTTGGCTAGCGAAAAAACGGTACACTATGAACAGTGTATAACACACAACGACGTTGAGGAGGATTGAAGACCATGCCTAAGATTGTTGGTATTGACCTGGGAACCACGAACTCGTGTGTAGCCGTGATGGAAGGCGGCGACGCGGTGGTTATTCCCAACGCCGAGGGCAACCGTACAACGCCTTCGGTAGTTGCATTTGCAAAAAATGGTGAGCGGTTGGTGGGGCAGACGGCCAAGCGCCAGGCCACCATTAACCCTGAAAATACGCTCTATTCGGTGAAGCGCCTGATTGGCCGCGACTACGACGAAACCACCACCGAGCGCGAAATGGTGCCCTTTAAAGTAACCAAGGGGCCACGGGGTGACGTGCGCATTAACGTCTCCCAGACAGGCAAGGACTATGCGCCGCAGGAGATTTCGGCCATGGTGCTGCAGAAGCTCAAGGCCGATGCCGAAGCCTACCTGGGCGAGCCGGTGACGCAAGCCGTGATCACCGTTCCAGCCTACTTCAACGATGCCCAGCGCCAGGCCACCAAGGACGCCGGCAAGATCGCCGGGTTGGAGGTGCTGCGTATCATCAACGAGCCGACCGCAGCGGCCCTGGCCTACGGCCTGGACAAGAAGAAGGACGAAACCATCCTGGTGTTCGACTTGGGCGGTGGCACCTTCGACGTTTCCGTGCTGGAAGTGGGCGACGGTGTGATCGAGGTGAAATCCACCAGTGGTGACACCCACCTTGGTGGTGACGACTACGACGCCGCCGTGGTGAACTGGATTGTGGACGAGTTCCGCAAAGATCAGGGGATTGACCTGGCCAAGGATCGGCAGGCGCTCCAGCGGCTGAAGGAAGCCGCCGAAAAGGCCAAGATGGAGCTTTCTAGCGTCAGTGAGACGGAGATCAACCTGCCGTTTATCACCGCCGACGCCAGCGGCCCTAAGCACCTGGCCATGCGCCTCACCCGCTCAAAGTTTGAGCAGTTGACCAACCCGCTGACCGAGCGGCTGCGCGGCCCGGTGAGTCAGGCCCTTCGCGATGCCGACTTGAAGCCCGGCGACATTCACGAGGTGGTGCTGGTGGGTGGTAGCACCCGCATGCCCATCGTGCAGGAGCTGGTGCGCAAGATGATCGGCAAGGAGCCGAACAAGAGTGTGAACCCGGATGAAGTGGTGGCCGTTGGTGCCGCCATCCAGGCCGGTGTGCTGGGCGGCGACGTGAAGGGTGTGGTGCTGCTGGATGTGACGCCGCTGTCGTTGGGCGTGGAAACGCTGGGCGGGGTGATGACCAAGCTGATTGACCGCAACACGACCATCCCGACCAAAAAGAGCGAAATCTTCTCGACCGCTGCCGATGGGCAGACGGCGGTGGATATTCACATTTTGCAGGGTGAGCGCGAAATGGCGGGCGACAACATGACGCTGGGACGTTTCCGCTTGGAAGGCATTCCCACCGCGCCCCGTGGCGTGCCCCAGGTCGAAGTGACCTTCGACATTGACGCCAACGGCATTCTCAACGTGAGCGCCCGTGACAAGGCCACCGGCAAGGAGCAGCGCATCACCATCACTGCTAGCACCAACCTGAGCAAGGACGAGGTGGAGCGCATGGTGCGCGATGCCCAGTCGCACGCTGATGAGGACAAGCGCCGCCGCGAGATGGTGGAGCTGAAGAACCAGGCCGACAGCCTGGCCTACCAGAGCGAGCGCACTATCGCTGATCTTGGCGACAAGGTGGACAGCGTTGAGCGCGGGCAGATCGAAACGTTGATCAAGGATTTGCGCGACGCGATTGTGCAGGAAGACGAGAGCCGCATGCAGAGCCTGATGAGCGAGCTTCAGCAGGCGATGTACAAGGTCTCGCAGAGCGCCTATGGCGAAGGGCAGACTCAGGACGCCAATGGCGCTGGCCCCCAGCCCGGCAAGAAGAATGACGGCGTGGTGGACGCGGACTACACGGTTGAGTAGGTAGTGTTACATTCTGCCACAGAGGACACAGAGGGCACAGAGGGCATCTGACAAAAGACGCCCTCCGTGCCCTCGCTGTTTTTCACCGTTCTCATTGCAAAACCAATGCTTCCCACGGTAGCGACGCCCCGCCGGGGCGTCGCTACAATGACGCTGCAATGGCGGACGTTGCGAAACGATGGTTATTGCACTGGGGCGGGTCAGCGACCGCGCCCCTACGGCGTTGCATCACCGTCGTGATTCATTGGTGATCATTGTGGGCGAACACAAGGTTCGCCCCGACCCATCCCCGGTTCTCGATTCTTAACTCCCCTTTCTCTGGGTTGCCGGATCATTTTGTCATCTTGTCATTGCTTCTCCGTGCCCTCTGTGCCCTCTGTGGCAAAATTACTGCGCCACCAGCGGCAAAAACACAAAGCGCCGGGGGCTGTACCCGCTCACGTTGTAAAGTTCATCGGCCAGCACCTGCTGCCCCTCGTTGGTCGGGTGGTAGTCACATGTTACGGTGATGTTCTGGAATTGCTGGCACAGCTGCGGCTGCACAAAAATCAGCGCGGACTCACGCCCGGTGAAGGTTTGAAACACGTTGGCCACAGGCAGGTTACGTTCGGCGGCTGCCTGGCGCAGCGCGGCGTTAAATTGCGGAATCCAGATGTCGGCCAGATTGCCCCGCCCCGGCACCACCAGCCCAGGGTAAGGGTTGTACGAGTCCAATAGCAGCAGGTCGGCCTGGCGCTCGCCGTTCACCGTCACCGCCGCCAGCAGCCGGTCAAGGATCATCCCGATGTTGGCCGTGAAACTGTTCAAGGTCGTCTGCGGGTCGGCTCCTTGCAGCAGAATGCTCACCATGTCGTTGCCGCCGATGCCCAGCGTAACGAGGCCCACCCGCCGACCGGCGGCCCGCTCGCTGGCAATAAAGGCCTCGGCCTCCGCCAGTTGCCCCCCGCTGAGCAGGCTGGTTGTAGTTTCACCGTCCTTCGCCAGCGAGCGCAGCGTCAGCTCGGGGAACTGAGCCGTGAGGCGCTGGTGTAGGCGCTGCGGGTAGGGCGTGGTGGGTGTGCCCTGGCCGTTGGTGCCCGTTGCCAGCGAGTCGCCCAGGGCCAGGTAGGTGTCGCCAGGACTGCGGTCGGCACTGGGCACGGCGGCCTGCACTGCCAGCTCTCCCGCCAGCAACAGCACCAGCATGAGTCCAATCACAAAGCGGAGTTGTTTCATGTATACCTTTCTTCGTTAAGGGTTAAGGGTTAAGGGTTAAGGGTTACGTTCGTTGACTTGCAATGCTTTCCATTGATTATAACCTCTAACCTCTAACCTCTAACCCCTAACCCCTAACCCCTAACCCCTACTTCTCGTTTGCGGAAGACGCGCCATTCTGGTACAATCCAGGGCAGTGCGGGCGGGTCGCATAGCCTGGCCTAGTGCGCGGCACTGGAAATGCCGTACAGCGGCAACCCCGCTGTCGCGAGTTCGAATCTCGCCCCGCCCGCCAACCCCCACGGTTCCCAGTCTCTCATAAAGGCACAAAGGCACAAAGCACCGGAGAAAGTTCTCGCAAAGCCGCAAAGCTCGCGAAGGCACCACGGCACAAAGCCTCGGAGAAAGCTCTCGCAAAGCCGCAAAGCTCGCGAAGGAAGGCCGACTCATGAACCTCTGCGACTCCTTAGCGCCTTTGCGGCTTTGCGAGAGACGATTGCATCAACCTCTACAACAGCACGCGCCGGGCTGCTAACGCACACCGCTTCGAACCACCTTAGCGCCTTTGTGCCTTTGTGTGAGATTATTTGCCTCACCTCTATCGAAGCACGAACCTGATTCCTGGTGTGTAGCACCTGGCAATGCCTTAGCGAGCTTAGCGCCTTTGCGAGAGATTAAAAGTGTACCCGCACGTCGCCCATACGGCGGGTGATTTTTTGCTCGTCCAGGTGTTCCAGAAAAGCCAGCGCATATTTGCGGCTGCTGCCGAAGCGGTCGCGGAACTGGCCCACCGTCACGCCGCCGTCGCTCGCAATCGTCGCCCGCACCCAGGCCAGCAACTCGGCATAAACCACCGGGCTGAAGTAAATTTCGTCGCTTGTTTTCACCAGTAGCCCCTGCTCCAGCATCCAGGCCAGCAACTCAGGCTCTAGCTCCGGGGGCGGCGGGCTGTAGGGCGCACGGGCCACCGCCGCCAGCAGTTCATCCACCTCGCGCCGCTGGGCCGGTGTGGGCGTGGGCACATGCTCAGTCAGCCAGGTCGCCGTTTCGTGGAACTGCACCAAACCTCGCCCCGCTGCCTCTGCCAGCACCGCTGCCAGGCCGCGCCCGTCCAGCTTCAGGCGCTGGCGCAACTCCTCGCGGGGCATGCCCGTGCGCAGCGGGAAGCGCTCGTGGTAGCCCCGCAAAGCCGTGGACAGGCGCGTTGCTAGTTTCTGCCAGCCATCATGTGAGATGAGCAACCGTGCTGCCAGTGACTCAGGGAGCGCTACGGCTTCACCCGCATGCCGCCCAAGCAGCAGCACGCGCCCGTCGGACAGCAGGGCCGTGAGTCCGCTTCGGGCCACATGATCAGCCATGCCGCTCCGCTTCAGCAGTTCGTCCCAGCCACACGGTGCGCCGTCAGCCAGGGCTTGCAGCAGCAGATCGGCGGGGTTGCCACGGGCCAGCGTTTCTAGCGATGCAATCACGTCGGCCCGGAAGCGGCGGTGGCGCGGCGGGGCCGTGTCTACGATGCTGCCGCCACCCACGGTGAGGCTCGGCGAGGGTTGCCGCAGAATGCAGCGGTCGCCCCGCATGGCGGTGATGGGCCGTTCCAGCCGCAGTTGCACCCAGCCGGTTTCGCCCGGCGCGAGTCGCTCGCGTTCCAGCAGCGTCACCCGGCAGCGCACTTCGGCTGCGCCTACAAATAGATCAAGGGCGTCGTTCTGTTCCAGCGGGCGGGGCGTGTGTGGCACCAGCCGCAGCGCCATGTCAACCAGGCTGGTAGGCACCAGATTGCCTGGCAGAGTCAGCACATCGCCCCGCTGCACCTGGCTATGATGCACGCCCGCCAGGTTCACCGCCACCCGGCTGCCGGGCAGGGCCAGTTCTGCTTTTTGCTGGTGGGTTTGCAGCCCCCGCACCCGCGCCCGCAGCCCGGCAGGCAGAATCTCCACCTCCTGACCCACCGCCAGCGTGCCATCCAGCAGCGTGCCCGTCACCACCGTGCCAAAGCCGCCGATGGTGAATGAGCGATCCAGCGGCAGGCGCGGCACGCCACGGGCGCTGCTGCGGGAAGGTGTGCCGTCCAGCACATGGTCGAGCGTTGCTAGCAACTTGGGCAAACCCTGCCCGCTGCGGGCCGAAACGGGCACCAGCGGCACATGGGCAAAGCTGGTGCCGCTGAGGCGCTCGCGCACCTCGTCCTCCACCAGCGCCAGCCAATCATCATCCACCAGATCAACCTTTGTCAGCGCCACCAGGCCGTGGCTCACCCCCAGCAGGTCGAGAATCGCCAGGTGTTCCTCGGTCTGCGGCATCACCGACTCATCGGCGGCAATGATGAGCATGGCTGCGTCGAGACCGCCGACGCCCGCCAGCATGTTTTTGATAAAGCGCTCGTGGCCCGGCACATCCACCACGCTCAGGCTGCGCCCGCTGGGCAGCGTCAGCCAGGCAAAGCCGAGGTCAATCGTCATCTCGCGGCGTTGCTCTTCTTCCCAGCGGTCAGGGTCAATCCCGGTGAGCGTCTTAACAAGGGTGGATTTGCCGTGGTCTACGTGGCCCGCCGTGCCTACGACATACATACGATGGGGTTACTTTTGCAAAACACGAATCTGATATCATTGTACCATGCGCTTGACGGCCAGGCCTGCCACATGTATGTATACAAGCTACACGGTGCGGGTTTGGGAACAGTTTTGCCGCTTTCAAGAACTATAGCACTCCTACGTGAGTTAGAAACGAGTCGTAGTGCCGCCTTCAGGCGGTTGTCGCTTCACCGCCTGAAGGCGGCACTACAACCCCGGTAGTTTTGCTGTATTCTGGTTCATTATGGGGGCTTCGCTGCCACAATGAACCAGCAAAACAGGTGTGAGGCGGCCTTCCAACCATGTTGACGTAGCCCTAACCAGATTACCTAGAGTTGCCCTTTTTTTCGTGCGTGTGTTATGATAAAAGGCAATATTGGATTGAGGATGTATATGCGCCGACATGATGGCCGGTTACCGCATCAGTTACGCCCGGTTCGCATCACCCCGCATGCAGCCCCGTTTGCCGAAGGTTCAGCCCTGATTGAAATGGGGGCGACCCGTGTGTTGTGTGCCGTAACGGTGGAAGAGGGCGTGCCCAGCTGGATGCGTGGCCAGGGGCGTGGCTGGATCACCGGCGAATATGCCCTGTTGCCCCGTTCGACCCTCACCCGCACCCGCCGCGAGCGCAACGGTGCAGGCGGGCGCACCCAGGAAATTCAGCGCCTGATCGGACGAGCCTTGCGAGCGGCGGTTGATTTGAGTCTGTTGGGCGAGCGCACCGTAACGATTGATTGTGATGTGTTGCAGGCCGATGGCGGCACCCGTACCGCCGCCATTACTGGTGGCTATGTGGCCCTGGCCCTGGCCATGCAGAAACTCATGCGCGAAGGCAAACTGGGCCACAACCCCATTCACCGGGCCATTGCTGCCGTGAGTGTGGGCGTCATTGATGGCCTCGCTGTGCTGGATCTGGACTACCACGAGGATAGCAGCGCCGATGTGGATTGCAATGTGGTGCAAACCGATAGCGGCGGGCTGGTAGAAGTGCAAGGCACCGCAGAAGGCGAACCCATTAGTCGGGAGCAGTTCGACGCCATGCTTAACCTGGCGGGCCAGGGCATTGCCGAGCTTTTTGTGCATCAACAAGCGATTCTTACTTGATTTCTATCAAACTGTGGTGATTGTACCGTAACGAACTGTAACCCTTGGCGGTACACATGGTGTAAATCTGTCTATCCTGGTGATGCAACGCCGTGCCGAACACAGCGATCTGAATAGAAGCTGCATCAGACCGCTCGTTCTTTTTGCGATTTTTAACCCTTTCACCACCCGTGCGGTGCAGCCAGCCAGAAAGGTACAACCGTGTCAGCAAAAATCCTCGTTGTTGACGACGACACAGCAATTCTTGATGTTCTTGTGCGCATTTTGCAGCGTGAAGGCTACGAACCCATTACCGCCCGTAATGGCCTGGAAGCCCTGGACATTGTCGCCAAACAACTCCCCGATTTAATTTTGCTTGATGTGACCATGCCCAAGCTTGATGGCTTTGCGGTTTGCCAGCGGCTGAAGGACGACCAGCCTGACCAAGCCCTTTGAGCATAGTATGCTGAAGGCCCGCATCCGTTCGCAGCTCAAGCTGAAGCGCCTGGTGGACGAGCTGGAACAGACCGAAAGCGTGATCTTTATGCTGGCGCTGGCGGTGGAAGCGAAAGACTCCTACACCGAAGGCCACCTGCGCCGCCTGTCGCACTACAGCGAGCAGCTGGCCCTGGCCTATGGCCTTTCGCGCGAAGATGCCCGCTTTGTGCGCTACGGCGGCATGCTGCACGACATCGGTAAAATCGGTGTGCCTGACGCAATTTTAACCAAACCGGCCAAACTCACCCCGGAAGAGTACGAAGAGATCAAAAAGCACCCTGAATATGGTGCCCGTATTGTGGCCCCCATGCGCTTTGCCAAAGAGGTTGGCCCTATCATTCTTAGCCACCACGAACGCTGGGATGGCCGAGGCTACCCCGAGGGACTCAGCGGTGAAAATATTCCGATTGGCGCCCGCATTGTGGCGATTGTGGATGCCTACGACGCGATGATGACCGACCGACCTTACCGCCAGGCCCTGAGCAAGGACGAAGCTCTACGGCGGCTGCGGGCGGGCAGCGGCAGCGAGTGGGACGCCGAGTTGCTGGCGGTGTTTATGCGCCTGGTGGAAACGGACGAACTGGTGCTGCCAAACGGCAGTTTGACGGAAGCACTGGAGAAAGTCATCGTCTAGATGTACCCGGAAGCGCTGGCACAGCTAACGTGCCCCAGCCAACCTCAGGTGGGTTTACACCTTGCCCCCGGTGCAACCACCAACGCCGACGGGATCGTGGAACATGGCACCCTCACCTGTGCCACATGCACCACACGCTACCCTATCCGCAACGGCATTGCCGACCTGCTTGGCCCCTTGGCCTTGCCCACCACGCCCGCTCAACTCACCAACTACCTACCACCCACCGCCTGGCTCTACGAACGCACATGGCGGCCCCAGGCCCTGAGCCTGCTTTCCGGTGAGCCATTTGGCTACAGCCGCGAATTGCCCCTGATCGCTCGCTTGATGGAACCAGAACGACCGGGAATCTACCTGGATGTGGCCTGTTCCAACGGCCTGTATGCCCGTGCCCTGGCCCAGGCCCGTGGCGGTGCGCCGGGCCATGTGGTTGGCATTGACCACGCGCTACCGATGGTGCAGGAAGGGCGTCGCTTTGCCCAGCAGGCCGGGCTACGCATCAGCTTTGTACGGGCCAGCGCCCAGGCCCTGCCCTTTGCGGCGGGCAGCGTTGCCGGGGTAGCCATGGGCGGTTCGCTCAACGAGATTGGCGATGTGAACAAAGCTCTGGCGGAGATGCGGCGGGTGCTAGCGCCAGACGGGCGGGCCGTGCTGATGAACCTGGTGCAAGCCAGGACGAAAGGCGGGCGCGGTCTACAGCGGGTGTTGGGGTTTGGCGGGGTGGCGTTCTGGCCAATGGGCATGCTCAACCAGCACTTCGCCGACAACGACCTGCGCCTCGCCGCCCAATGGCGTTACGGCGTGGTGGTGTTTAGCCTGCTGCTGCCAGGGTGAGAAGTGACGAGTGACGAGTGACGAGTGACGAGTTATGAGGGTCGAGGGTCGAGTGAACCACGTACTGAGTACTGAGCAATCTGCAATCTGCAATCTGCAATCTGCAATCACACAGCGTTTCTGCGTTCATCGTTCGGCGCTCAGCAGCAGCCCCTTCAGTTGCTGGGTTTCATCGGGGGTGAGGTACACCGCACGCCGCCCGGTGCTGATGTGGTAGACCGACATGTCGCCGTTGGCTCCGGTGATCAGGTTGTAGGCATCGCCCATGCGGTAGATGCGCTTCTGCACGGGGGAGAGTAGCCCCTTCAACTCTTCCACTTGAGCTGAATCGAACTGGGCCGCCACATGGCCCTGCACCAGGTGCAAAAACGTCAGCGTCCCACCCGGCGTATATTCTACACTGTAGAGATTGATTAGCAGTTCCATCGTTACAAATCTACCTGGCGCGGCATGAGCGGCAGTTCATCTACCCGCAGGCTGGGAGGCAGGCTGCACACCCAGAGAATGGCCTGAGCTACATCTTCCGGCGTCATTAGCTGGCGGCGAAAAGCCTCCGCCGGGTTCAGCGGGTGAATGTCGGTGTTGATCATGCCCGACGAGATGGTGGTGACATAGACATTGTGGGGCCGTAGCTCCTGGGCCAGAGCCTGGCCAAGCCCGTTGAGGGCAAATTTGGCGGCACAAAAGGCGGCCAGGTTGGCCACGCCCACTTTGCCCACCCGCGAGCCGAGATTGACAATTGTGCCGCTGCGCTGCTGCTTCATCACCGGGATGACGGCGCGGGTGGTGTGAAACACGCCCGTCAAGTTGGTGTTGAGCACCGCCTGCCATTCGGCGTCGCTGAACTGTTCCAGCGGGGCGATTTTCTGCACCGCCCCGGCGCTATTCACCAGAATATCCACCCGCCCCAGTAGACTTAGCGTTTGTTCCACCAGCCGTTGCACCTGCACCCCATCGGTCACATCGGCGGGCACGGCAATGCCCTGGCGGCCTTCGGCGGCGATCTCGCCAACCAGCCATTCGAGCCGTTCGCGGCGGCGGGCGGCGGCCACCACGGTTGCGCCCTCGCGGGCCAGCAGCCGGGCGGCGGCGTAGCCCACCCCACTCGATGCCCCGGTGATAATGGCAACCTGACCCTTCAGTTTCATGCAACATACTCCTCAACTGGTTTGGCTAAAATTATAGCATAGCCGGGTTGCTCGTAGGGCAAAGAAATACATAGTTAAAAAGTATTTATTGTTTTAGTCAGAACGTGCTACACTAGCCCTGTTCTGAACATCCAGGTAACATTGCTCCACGTGAGAGAGGAACATCATGCTTCGCTGCTTCGTCCTGGCTCTTGCCTGCTGCCTACTGGCGCTGTCGGGTTGTAACCGCACGCCCCTGGCCCACCCGTCATCTGTTCCCACCGCCGCCCTGAACACGCCACCAGCGCTTGACGCCACTGCAATCCCTGCCGCCAGCGCCGACCTTGTCGCCGAGATGGTGCCTATGGACACCTCGGAATCAGCCATTACCACCCCAACTGCGGATGAACAGGCCCTACCGGCAGCTGCCGCTGAAAGGGTTGTGCCGCCGACAGTAGCGCTTCCCACTGAAGTGCCCCCAACCGTTGTGCCTACCGTTGTGCCTACCGCCGTGCCGGTGCAGCCGAGTGCAACGAGCCAGCCAGCCACAACCCTGGCGGAGCCTATGAATGTAGTTCAGGCGGGTGCGAGCATTGCCGTTGCCGCGCCAGCAGCCCAGGCCAGAAACGCCGAGCCGGTGCGGTTGCAGATCGAGCGGATTGGCCTGGATCTGCCGCTGGTGCCGGTGGGGTTGGACGAAAACCACACGCCGGTGGTGCCGAAACACGACGCCGCATGGTACACCCGCAGCGCCCGCCCCGGTGAACATGAAAACATGGTATTCTGGGGCCACGCCCTGCGCTTTGAGGACACGCCAGATGTGCCCGCGCCGTTTGAGCAACTGCGCCACCTGGCCGTGGGCGATAGCTTGCGCGTGTATGCTGCCGATGGTTCGGTGCGCAGCTACGTGATTGTGCGGCAGGTCTGGGCGCTGCCCCACGAGGTGGAGTACATTCGTCCCCACGGCGAGGAAGAGGTTACAATTGTGTGCTGCATCGGTGATACAATCGTCGTTGATGGCGAACTCACCATGACCCATCGCCTGATTACCATTGCTCATCCGATACAGACAAGTTAAGGAGTTACCGCGTGCGTTTGATAGTTCTCTGTCTGTCGTTGTGCGCCCTGTTGCTGGCTGGCTGCGGCCAGGTTTCGCCCACGGCTGGAGCCACGGCTCCCACCACTGTACCAGCTACCGCCACCAGCGCACCTTCGGCGACCACGGTTCCAACAGCCACCCCGCCGCCCACCGCCGTGCCGACCGCCACGACCGAACCCACGGCGACCGCTACCGCTGAACCCACTGCCCCGCCTACGCCAGTAGTGCAGGTGATTCAGGCTCCGGTGGCCGCCGCGCCCGCGAGCAACCCGGCAACAGCGGCGAGTGACCCGGCCCGGCTGCTGATTGACGCCATCGGGCTGGATTATCCATTGGTGCCGGTGGGCCTGGATGCAAACCGGGTGCCGATTGTGCTCGACCATGATATTGCATGGTACAAGTATAGCGCCCGGCCGACCCAGGGCGAGAATGTGGTCTTCTGGGCACACGTGCTGCGTTTCCGCAGTGCCCCCAACAAGCCCGCGCCTTTCGAGCGGCTGCGCGAACTGGCCATTGGTGCCCGCGTCAGTGTCATCACGGCTGATGGCACGGCCCACCCCTATGCCATTACGCAGCAAATCTGGGCCAAACCCGAGCAGGTGGAGTACATTCTGCCCCAGGGCCGCGAAATGGTGACGATGGTTTCATGTATTGGCGACGCCGTCATCAGCAATGGGGCCGTCACCGACATGTCCCATCGCCTGATCACCATCGCCGAGCCGGTGCGTTAGCGTCACCTTGAGCAGTTGGCAGTTGGCAGTTGGCAGCAGTGCGACAACGTAGTCCGCAGTATGTGCCCGATTCTCGATTCCTGGTTGTGTTAAAAAGCAGCTGCCAACTGCCAACTGAGTCCTGCAAACTGCGCAGTATGTGTCCAGCTACTGGTT
>JALONX010000131.1 GCA_025454695.1 Chloroflexaceae bacterium | reverse complement strand
CTTTTTGTAGCGTTCCAGACGCTTCTCGCGGCCTTTGGCGTCGCGGGCACGCTGGCCAGCCCCGTAGCGGCGAATAAACTCTTCAGTTTTGGCGATGTAGTCCTGCTGGGCCTCGAACTCCTTCATGCGCCGTTCCAGCCGTTCGGCCTTCAGTTCGAGATATTTGTTGTAGGCGGCGGGGTAATCTTCCAGCGTACCAAAAATCATCTCCAGCGTGCGCTTCGTCACCCGGTCAAGAAAATAGCGGTCGTGAGAGATGACGATCAAGGTTCCGTCCCAGGAGCGCAAAAAGTCCTCCAGCCACTCCAGGGCCTGCATGTCGAGGTGGTTGGTCGGCTCGTCGAGCAGCAGCAGGTCGGGGTCTGAAAGCAGCGTGGCGGCCAGGGCAGCGCGAGTCTTCTGTCCACCGCTGAAGCGGCCCAGTTGCTGGTGGTACTGCGCTTCTACAAAGCCCAGCCCGTGGAGCGTGCGTTTGATGCGCTGCTCCATCTCGTAGCCGCCGCCGTGCTCAAAGCGGGCGGTGAGGTCGCCATAACGCTCCATCAGCCCATCCCAGCCGGGAGCGCTGCTGTCGGCCAGCTGGCTTTCCAGGGCGCTCATCTCGGCCTGTAGCTCGTTGAGGTGGGCGAAAGCCGCTTCCATCTCCTGCCACAGGGTGCGGTTGCCTTGAAAGGTCACCTCCTGGGCCAGGTAGGCCACGCGGGTGCCTCGGGCCAGCACCACCTGCCCGCCGTCGTGGCTTACCGTGCCCGCCACAATTTTGAGCAGGGTGCTTTTACCCGCCCCGTTCACGCCCACCAGGGCCGCCTTCTCGCCTCGGGCCACCTGAAAGTCCACCTCTTTGAAGATGAGTTCAGCCCCGAAATATTTGGTTAAGCCGCTTACATTCAACAGCGTCATCGTTGTTCCTACGTTGGACAGGGCTATTGCTTCGACAGGATTGACAGGATTGACAGGCCATTGTATCTCATCCGGTTAATCCTGTTAATCCTGTCTAAAAAAACCCTTAGACAGGATTGACCG
Organism: Chloroflexaceae bacterium; assembly: GCA_025454695.1. Lineage (GTDB taxonomy): Bacteria > Chloroflexota > Chloroflexia > Chloroflexales > Chloroflexaceae > JALONX01. The sequence goes on along the minus strand of JALONX010000131.1, from coordinate 9,792 downwards.
GATTGACAGGATGAGCGGGCACTGCATGTCATTGTAGGTAATCCGGTTAATCCGGTTAATCCTGTCGCGAGGATTTAGACAGGATTGACCGGATTGACAGGCAATGCTGGTCGTTGTCTCTCATCCGGTTAATCCAGGTAATCCGGTCTAAAAAACCTTAGACAGGATTGACAGGCAATGCTGGTCACTGTATCAAATCCAGTTAATCCAGTTAATCCTGTCTAAAAGCCCGCCAGATACTTTCCCCAGTTCATTATAGCAAACTACGTGACGTGCTGAAGAGGGACTGAAGATGGATTACGAACCTCCTTGTCATGTTCTCAGCTTGTCGGTAGAATAGCTCTTTTTCATCAAGGAACTTTTGCTATGTCGCTGCTCGCGGTGGGGCTGGTGGGGCTGTCGGCGCTGCTGCACACGGCCTGGAACCTGTTGATGAAGCAGGCGGGGGAACGCTTTGTGGTCACGTGGTGGGCACTGCTGGCGGGGAGCATGCTGTTTTCGCCCGTGCTGCTGTGGGGCTGGCCCTTTTCGGCGGCAGTGTGGCCCTATGCCATCGGTGGGGCGTTGTTCCAGGTGGCCTATTTCGCCGCGCTGACCTACGCCTACCGCGTGAGCGACTTTTCGCTGGTCTACCCGCTGGCCCGTGGGGCGGCCCCGCTGCTGATTGCGCTCTGGGCCAGCCTGTTTCTGGGCGAGCGGGTGGGCCTGGCGGGCGGGCTGGGCCTGGCCCTGGTGACTGGTGGGCTGCTGCTGGTGGGGGCCAGTGGCACCCTGGGGCTGAGCCGGGCGCAATGGCCCAACGTGCGGGGCGTGGCAGCGGCGCTGCTGGTGGCGCTGTGCATCTCCGGCTACTCAGTGGTGGATGGAGCCGCCGTGCGCCTGGTGCATCCTGCGCCCTACACCGTGTTGGGCACTGCCCTCACCGCCGCGCTGATGACGCCGCTGATCCTGCATCGCTACCAGCGCCCGCTGCTGCTGGCGACATTGCGGGAGCAGTGGCGGCCCATCCTGGGCATCGGCGTGCTGGTGCTACTGGCCTACATGTGTGCCCTGGCGGCCTACCGCATCGCCCCGGTCAGCTACGTTGGTGCAGCCCGCGAACTGAGCATTGTGGTGGCCGCGCTGGTGGGCTGGCTCTGGCTCGGCGAGCGGGCGGGCCACATGCGGGTGGCCGGGGCGCTTGTCATCGTGGCGGGCATCGGGGTGCTGGTGCTGGCGGGGTAGGGATTACACCAACCACCGCCCCACCTGCTCCGCCGTCACATTCCCACCACAAATCACCGCCGCCACCAGCCGCCCGGCGAAACGCTCCCGATCCTCAAGGATGGCGGCTATCCCCACCGCTGCCGACGGTTCCACCACCAGGCCCAGGTGCTGGTGTAGCAGCCGCATCGCTGTAATCAGCGTCTCATCGCGGACGAGGATACAGTCGTCCACCGTGCCCTGCATGTCTTGCACCGCCTCGGGGATGGGGACTCGCACGCCGATGCCGTCGGCGATGGTGTTCATCGTTGGGTACTCGACGATTCGCCCGCTGCGCCAGGAATCGACCATGGCTGGTGCGCCTGCGGCGGCCACGCCAATCACCTGGGTTGCTGGGGCATGGGCCTTAACCCAGCGGCCCACACCGGTGAGCAGGGCACCGTTGCCCAGGGCCACGAGCACACAGTCCAGAGCTTCCGGCCAGCCTAGCAACTCCAGTCCGATGGTACCCGCCCCTTCGCCCGTGGCCACCTCCAGGCTGTCCTCCACCATCGGCGTGCCAGTAGTTTGAGCTACCCGCCTGGCTTCGGCTTTGGCTGCGTCAAAATCCTCACCATGCAGCCGCACCTCGGCCCCGAGCGCCTGCATCCGTTGCAGCTTGAGCGGGTTGGCGTTGACGCTGGCGTACACTACCAGTTGCACGCCCTTCGCTCGGCAGGCGTAGGCCATCGCCTGGCCAAAGTTGCCTGCACTGGCGCAGACCAACCTGCTGCCCACAGGCACCTGCGAGAGGAAATAGGACGCGCCCCGCCCCTTAAATGAGCGGATGGGGTTAAGGGTTTCAATTTTCACCACCAGGCGGCAGCCCAGCAGCGCTTCCAGCGACTCGGCCCGGTATTGGGGCGTGTGCAAAAACAGCGGGTCAATGATTTGCATGGCGGCGGCGATGTGTTCAAGGGAAAGTCGGTGGTTCATGGTGGATTTTGGATTTTGGGTTATATCTTGAACGGAGGTGGTGAAAACTATTCGTTGCTTATCGTTCTGCGTTCTGCGTTCTATGTGTTCGGAGCTGTATCCCACACGGGAGTCTGTTGGCAACGATATGCCAGGTGGCGGATGCTTTGCCTGTACCCATACAATTGGAGTAGCCGGAAAAACGGTGCAAACTGCAAAAACCAACACAATCACTAATACATACACCCTCGGTAGCCCGGAGGCATGTGCCACCGGATAAACATCTGCCCAAATTTCCCCTTGGGGTTCCAAGGGGCATCGCCCCTGGTGGGGAGTCCAGAGGGCAAACGCCCCTTTGGGCGGGGTGCGGGGCGCAGCGCCCGCATATAACCATCCTTTCGCCGCGTAGGTGAATCAAACACTCATGTACGGCAAAGAATTACGACACCTGCGTATAAAGGTTTGGCCGTCCCTGTTGCGCCTGCCCCGTGGGCAAGAGGCGCAGTCCAGCTTTGCAATCTACTCCCGAACTGTTATGATAATCCCAATACGTGACAATCATGTGGAGACTGAAATGAGCAGCGCGAACGACTGGAACACGGCTATCATCAACGAATTCCGGGCCAACGGCGGCAAAGTGGGCGGGAATTTTGCAGGCACGCCCCTGCTGCTGTTGCACACCATCGGGGCCAGAAGTGGCCTGGAACGGATCAACCCGCTGGCCTACTTCGCCGACGGCGAGCGGCTGGTGGTTATCGCCTCCAAAGCTGGCGCACCCACCAACCCCGACTGGTATTACAACCTGGTGGCCAACCCCACGGTAACGGTGGAAGTCGGCACGGAAACGTTTCAGGCCCGCGCCACCGTGGCCGAGGAGCCGGAGCGCAGCCAGCTCTTCGATAAGATGGCCGCTCGCAACCCCGGTTTTGCAACCTACCAGCAGCGCACGGAGCGGATTATTCCTGTGGTTATTCTGGAGCGCCTGGCGTAGTGCTGAAAAGCCTCTCGCAAAGTGTAGCATCCGCATGTTTCTGACTGTTTCCTTTGCGAACTCTGCGGTCTTTGCGAGAGCTACAAAAACAATGTTTCGGCCTCCAGCACAAACGGTACATCGGCGCTGGTAGTGGGGCGGAGACGAATCTGCTGTTTCATATCAATCTACCAGCTGCTTAAACATCACAAACGCATCTACATAGCCGAGGCGCACATGGCGAAATGCGCCCGGCAGCATGCCGACGATCTGGAAGCCAAGCCCCTGCCAGAGCCGCACCGCCCGTTCATTGGTCGAAACCACCAGATTAAACTGCATAGCCCGGAAGCCCTGCGCAATAGCCTCCGTCTGCGAATGCTCGCACATGGCGCGGGCAATGCCCTGGCCCTGCGCCGCCGCTGCTACCACGTAGCCGCAGTTGCACACATGGTTGCCCAGGCCCACCTGGTTCGGCTTGAGGTAGTAGGTGCCGAGAATGGCACCATCTCCGGCGGCGGCAACGTAGGTGGCCTGGGGTAGCTCAATCCAGGCCCGGTAGATGTCGGACTCGCTGCTGTCGGGGGCAAAGGCGTAGGTGTCGCCCGTGGCGAAGGTGGCCTGCAGCATGGGCCAGACCTGCGCCCAATCATCGGGTTGGAACTGGCGGATTATAGTCATAGGAGATTGGAGATTAGGGATTGACGATTGACGATTGACGATTGACGATTGACGATTGACGATTGACGATTAGTGCCCTATAAACAACGTTTTCTTGTCGGTGTGACGGCTGCTGAGTCCCCCTGGCCCCCTTCGTAAGGGGGTAACGTCGGCCTTAGCTTAGGTACGCCCCCTTCCCAAGGGGGGATGGGGGGATTCAGGTAAACCAACAAAACAGTGGAGCATGTTCTTTCCAGACTAATTAGTTGTCTATTCGGAAGTTTTCTGGGATTGCTAGAACAACACGCTTCAGCGTGTTTTGGTCTTCCAGACGCCGAATTCATTCGGTGGCTTGAGGTAATGATAAAAACCAAAAGACTGCATTGTTAGAGTAATTAGTAGTCCGTGCGTTAAGTTTCTTGATATTGCTAGAACAACACGCTTCAGCGTGTTTTGGTCTTCCAGACGCCGAATTCATTCGGTGGCTTGAGGTAATGACAAATACAAAAAGACTTCGTTGTCAGAGAAATTAGTCTGTAAACAAAATTTCTTCCATGCAATCTCAGTGTCACCCCGAGCGGAGGGAGGGGTCTTCAGCGGACGGCACGGCAGATTTCTCCCTGCGGTCGGAATGACAACGCACAGCAGTGGCTACAAAGAAACGTAGTTTACAAAGCAATTAGTACGTGGAAGAAAGAAACGAACGATTGCCTATTATCTTCATGCGCTGCGTCATTTACGTCATTTACGGATTATTTCTGGTCTTCCACAAATACAGCATAGGCTTCGATTTTGGCCAGCAGCCGGGCGGCAAGGAACGCATTGGCGTCTTTCAGCGCATGGTAAATCTCCAGGGCCTCGTCGCGGTACTGCCCTGTTTTTGCCTTTGTCCAGTGGGCTGGGGGCCGCTGCAGGTTGGTGATGCGGTCGGCCAGCTTGACCATGGCCACCTCCGGCGGCTGGAGCTTGATGCGACGGAGGCTGTCGGTCATTTGCAGCGGTTTGGCCAGCCGTGAGTCTTTAGTGAGAGCCGACACACCATCGGCGATCTGGGGGCTAAACTCCTGCGCCAGGGTAGCGTAGGAGATGGCGGTGTCCTCAAGTGTGTCGTGGAGCCAGGCGCATTGCAGCGCCAGTTCGCCATCAAAACGGGCATCGCCCTGCAAGGCGGCAATCACTTCCATGCTCACCATGCTGAGGTGCAGCAGGTAGGGCAGCTCCGTGCCCGGCACCAGCTGCCCCCGGTGGGCCTGGGCCGCAAAGCGACTCGCTTTGAGATAGGTTTCTTGTGACCAGATATTCATAGATAGACCGGAGACCGGAGACCGGAATCAGCAGGCAGTTAGCAGTTCGCATCAGGCAATTTGGCACGAACTGCGGACGGTTTTCGGTTCCCTTCGGCTTCGCTCAGGGCAGGCTCGGTTCTCGGTTCTTACGTTTCACACAGTACGTAGTACGTTTCACGTTTCACGTTTCACGCCCACACCTCCACATCTTCACACCCCTACACCATCTCCAACAAGACTCGTTCTAGCTCTTCGCAGTGGCGTTGCCAGGAGTAGTGGGCCACCACCCGCGCCCGCGCCCTGGCTCCCATCGCCCGCGCTGCCGCCGGGTCGTCCAGCAAGCGGGCCATGGCAGCGGCCAGGCTGGCCACATCGCCCTCGCGGAAGAGTACGCCTTCCTGCCCGTCGCGGATGATCGTGTTGAGCGGCGGCAGGTCGGTAGTTATCACCGGCAGCCCGGCAGCCATGTACTCGTAAATCTTCAGTGGCGACCAGAAGAAGCCCGCCGCCCGCAGCGCCGGGTGGGGCGCAGTGTTGAAGGGGGCCACACCAACATTGGCCTGGGCCAGTTCGCCCGGCACAGATTCATAGGGGATTGCGCCGGTGAAGCGGAAGCGCCCCGGCCAGGCCGCCGCCAGCCGTTCGGCCTCGGCCCGCTCCGGCCCATCGCCTACCAGCACAAAGCGCTCGTCGCCGCCCCGTTCCAGCAGCAGCGTCGCCGCCCGCACAAAATCGGTCACGCCGTGCCAGTTGCGGAAGGAACCCAAGAAAATTGCAGATTGCAGATTGTAGATTGTAGATTGTTCAGAATAATCTGCAATCTGCAATCTACAATTTGCAATTTCAGTGAAGCGCTCCACGTCAGCGCCCCAGGGCAGTTCCACAATCTTCTCGCGGGGGACTTCGGGCGGGACGGTGGTGTGGAGCGGCGTTACAATCCGGCTCGCCCAGTGGCACTGGGTGGTGGCCCAGCGGCGCATCGGCCCGCCCAGCCAGTCGTCCAGGCGGCGTTTGAAGACGGCGGGCGGGTCAACAATCAGCGCGTTGACCTCCAGCATGCACGGAATGCCCAGCCGGTGAGCGGCCCACACGCCTGCCCCGGCAAAGTTGTAGTAACGTTCAATAATGGCATCCGGGCGCAGCGCACGGGCCAGCCGCCAGATTGGCCATGCCCCGGCCAGGGCAATGCTTTTGGGCACATCCTGCTGGTGGAGCGTGAAGCCATCGCATAATTGCGAGACCGGACGGGCAAAGGGGGCCAGCCGCAGCGGTGGGGCGGCACTGCTGCTGGCCACCAGGTGAACGGTGTGACCGCGTCGAGCCAGGCCACGGGCCACTTCGTAGGCGTGAGTTGAGCCGCCAAGCGAGCCGGGAACGGGAATGCCAGAAGCGACGTAGAGAATCTTCATCAGCGGGCGCAGCAGCTCTCACAAAGCACAAAAGCCTGCCCTGAGCTTGTCGAAGGGGCACAAAGCCACAACAAAGCGCTGTGCTTCTGGGAACAAGCTATGCCCATTCTTGTGCGGCTTCTAACAATCGCAAATCCAAAATCTAAAATCGGTTAGAGTCGTTCGTACCGCTCCAGGTCAAGCGAGATAGCCAGGGTGCCAGGGGCAGTGCGTTTCACCAGAGTCATGGCCTGTTCCACCTGGGCCTCTTCCACACCCACCAGCAGGGTGGTGTTGCCCCGCCGCAAAAAGCCGCCCGTCGAAGCCAGCCGGGTGACACGAAAGCCCCGCTCGATTAATGCATCAACGGCATTATCGGTTGCGCCCGGATCGGTGACAAACACTAGCAACTTCATATGCTCACCCGCCCGCAAACGGTTCCAGGGGCCGCGCCCCCAACTGCGCGCATTATACGGCGGCCATGCGGGGGCGTCAATGGAAAGGAGAAGCGAGAACCGAGAACCGGGCGGTGTGAAACGTGAAACGTGAAGCGTACTGCGTACTGCGTACTGCGTACTGCGTAATCCGTGATGCATCAATCGTCAATCGTCAATCGTCAATCGTCAATCGTCAATCGTCAATGATCTGGCCCCGGTCATCGGTCTCCCGCCTGCCCTGAGGCATCGAAGGGTCTCCGGTCAGCCGCAGGCACTCGTCACTCGTCACTCGTCGTTGCGGCCAGGGCTTCGACGAAGGCGAGCCAGCGAGCGGGCAACTCTGCCGGGGGTAGGGCCATTTTCGCCCGGCTCCAGGCGGCAATCGTTTCCTGGCGGTAGGCCAGGCCCTGCGTGTCGAGCACCCATTGCTCGTAGCTGGCGATCCAGCGGCATGCGGCGGGCAACATGGCGGTGGTGCGTTCCCAGTCGGCGGGGGTTTGGGGGCGGGCATGGGGCGGCAGCTGTTCCGGCAGCCAGATGTTGGGCGGCAGTTCGTGGCTAGCGAGCAGGCGCGGGTCGAACACAAAGCGGTTGAGGTAGAGTGCGCCCTGCCCCGCCACGGCGTAGACCACGCCGAACGTCCAGAGCGTTACTCGCGCATCGTGCGCGGGGCTGAAGTGGTAGGCGCTGCTGCCCCTGGTTTCGGCGCTAGGGCGAGCCTGCCGCGCAAAGCCATAGTCCAGCAGCAGGTTGCCTGCCGGGCGACGCACATCGTAGCCCCAGGCCCAGCACTGCTGGTTCAGCAGCTTCGTTCCCTGGTTGAGCAGTTTTGTCGGCAGGTGCATAAGGCATTAAAACGCAGAGACGCAGCGGTGCAGAGACACAGAGCGATGCATCTGAAGAGCTTTGCACTTCTGCGTCTCTGCATCTCTGCGTTTCCTGTTCGCCTCCGGTCATCAGCCCTTCAACAGCGTTGGCACATCTTCTTCATCCGTCTCATCGGCCATGTCCCAGTTGCCAAACGGGTCGGCGAGTTCGGCCCAGGTCGCCGGGCCAAAGTCGAGTTCCAGGTCGGTCAGCAGGCAGGCATCGAGCTGAGCGCAGAAGGTCTCACGGTCAAGATCCAGGCCAATAAACACCAGTTCCTGCCGCCGGTCGCCCCAGGGTTCCTGCCAGATCGAGTCGATCAACTCGCGCTCTTCGGGGCTGTCGGGCCACTCGCTGCGGGGTAGCGCCGCCATCCAGTAGGAGCCAGGCTCCACCCGGCAGGCCGCGCCCGCCTGCGAAAAAACGCCGTTCAGCTCCATGCGCGTGGCCAGCCAGAACAGGCCCTTGGAGCGCACCACGCCCGGCCACTCCTGGTTGATAAAATCCCAGAAGCGCTGCGGGTGGAAGGGGCGGCGGGCCTGGTAGACAAAGCTGCCAATGCCATATTCTTCGCTTTCGGGCACATGCTCGCCGCGCAGCTCCTTGAGCCAGCCGGGGGCCTGGGCCGCCCGCTCGAAGTCGAAGCGCCCGGTGTTCAGCAGCAGGTCGAGCGGCACGTTGCCAAAGCTGGAACGCACAACCTGTGCCTCGGGGTTGAACTGCCGCAGCAGCGCCTCCAGCCGACCGGCCTGCTCGTCGGTCACCAGGTCAGCTTTGTTGAGGATGAGCACATCGGCGAACTCGATCTGGTCAACCAGTAGGTCAACCACAGTGCGCTCGTCATCGTCGCTCATGCCCAGGCCCCGGTCGCGCAGCTCGTCCATGGTGTCGAAATCGCGCATAAAGTTGTAGGCATCCACCACCGTCACCATGGTGTCGAGACGGGCCACCTCGCCCAGGCTGCGGCCCGACTCATCTTCAAAGGTGAAGGTTTCGGCCACGGGCAATGGCTCGGCAATGCCCGTGGACTCGATCAGCAGGTAGTCGAAGCGGCCTTCGTGGGCCAGGCGGCCCACCTCAAGCAGCAGGTCTTCGCGCAGCGTGCAGCAGATGCAGCCATTGCTCATCTCCACCAGCTTCTCGTCGGTGCGGCTGAGGCTAGCGCCGCCCTGCCGCACCAGCTGGGCGTCAATATTCACCTCGCTCATGTCGTTCACAATCACCGCCACACGCAGCCCAGCGCGGTTGTGCAGCACATGGTTGAGCAAGCTGGTTTTGCCCGCGCCCAAAAAACCTGACAATACGGTCACTGGCAGTTGTTTCATAGTTTTACTCTGCATCTGTGGTAGCTCTCACAATGGCACAAAGCCAGAGAAAGCTGCGTTTTTGATACTTTGTATCAATAATTTTTGTCGTAAAAGAAGGGCGACTGGTGCCAGCCGCCCGTGTCCACAACAGATGATACGCCGTATCGCTGAGGTTGTCAACTTGTGGCCTCAAGCCGTAGAGTGTGGGCACGCTCGGCTTTTACTCACGATGATGCAGATGGCGCAGATTGTCATCTGTATCATCTGCGTACAATAATGTGTACGTCCATTTGTACTAACGATACTAAGCGTAGTGCGGACGTTCATCCACCGAATGAATTCGGCGTCTGGAAGGCACAAACACGCTTCAGCGTGTTGACTCAATACTCTGACAACGACGTTTTCTTCCATGCAATCGCAGTGTCACCCCGAGCGCAGGGAGGGGTCTTTAACGGACGGCACGGCAGATTCCTCCCTGCGGTCGGCATGACAACGCGCAGCAGTGGATACAACGAAACGTTGTGTACAGAGTACTAATGAAGTTTCGTTTTTTATTCGAGTATAAAACGTCCCGTAGCGGCGCAATTATGAGTCTTTACAACATAATCCAGACAACCATTGGAACAACACGCTTATGAGTTTTAAGAAATTAAACGGGTATATTTGCTCGCCGTAGCCCTAAAGGGCGCGGCTTGAAGCTGCGAAGCCCACCTGCGCGGGCTA
>JALONX010000865.1 GCA_025454695.1 Chloroflexaceae bacterium | reverse complement strand
AACCTTTCGGATCGAGTGGCGGTGCCGAAGCTGATCGCCGTTTCTGCCGTGGTAGGGGCGCTCTGCAACGCCGCCATTCCGCTGCTGGGGGTGGACTCAAACGGGGCGCTGCTGCTGCGTTTTGGCACTGGCGTGGCGCTGGCGGGAGTCTACCCGCCGGGGATGAAGCTGGTGGCCAGCTGGTGCAAAACCGACCGGGGGCTGGGCATCGGGCTGATGGTGGGGGCGCTCACCATCGGCTCGGCCTCACCCCACCTGGTGAACGGGCTACCGATTTTTGGCGACGGTGGCATGCCGCCCTGGCGCACGGTGCTGCTCACCACCTCGGCCATGGCCCTGCTGGCGGGGTTGCTGGCGGCGACAACGCTGCAAACCGGGCCTTACCTCGGCGCGTCGGCCCCGTTTAACTGGCGTTTCGCCGCCGAAGCGCTGGCCCACCGCCCCACCCGACTGGCCAACCTGGGCTACCTGGGCCATATGTGGGAACTCTACGCCATGTGGACGTGGGTGCCCATTCTGTTGTTGGCGAGCTACGAACAGGCTGGCTGGAGCGCCAGCGCCGCCCGCATCAGCGGCTTTGCGGTCATCGCCAGCGGTTTCATCAGCTGCGTGCTGGCGGGCATCCTGGCCGACCGTTGGGGCCGCACGCTGGTGACGAGTGCGAGCATGGCGCTGTCGGGTGGCTGCGCCCTGCTGGCGGGCCTGCTCTTCAACGCGCCGCTGCTACTCACGCTGCTCTGCCTGGTGTGGGGCTTTGCCGTCATCGCCGACAGCGCCCAGTTCAGCGCGGCGGTGAGCGAGCTGACCGACCCGCGCTATGTGGGCACGGCCCTGGCCATGCAAACGAGCGCCGGGTTTCTGCTGAGTCTAGTCACCATTCAGCTGGTGCCGCCGCTGGTGAGTTGGGTTGGTTGGGAAGGAGCCTTTGTGGTGCTGGCCCTTGGCCCGGCCTACGGCGTGTGGAGTATGCTGCGCCTGCGGAGCCTGCCGGAAGCGGCGCGGATGGCGGGGGGGCGGCGGTGAGGCGGACTGCGTAGCCTATAGCGAGGGTAGCTATCCCGTTGGACTTTCTTCGTCTATATCGTCAGGTAGTGTATCAAGGGTTGCTTCGACTACTTGTGTTCTGCTTCGTTGGATACGCACCTGGTCTTCACCAATTTGCATAATAAGACTGTTGTCGCGTATGCGTAGCGCCAAGTCAGGAAGTTCTTGGAGCGTAGAGGTCAACATCTCTTGAAGTGGAGCATGGACATAGGTTTCAAGAAAGCGTGCCATTGTTGGGCCAGCCAGCGATGTTAAATGACTCCAGGCAGCATGGCCAACATAACTTTCCCCACCAGCTGCGATAAATGCTTGAGCCAGTTCATCAAGCTTTACACTTGGGGTAGGATCAAGCACAATGAGCATCGGAATAAAGCCACTAGCTTTGCAATCTTTTGGAAACGCAAGCTCCTCACTCCAACGGCCCTGCCCTGAAGCGGCGATGGTAACGCGAATTTTGATTTCATACGCCCGATTGTCGAGCATGCAATCAACTTGCCGACCAGAAGACCCTAGCCCACCACGTTTAACAGGACTCCGCTTGGCACTGTAGGGAACACCGCCGATAGCATATGCAATAATTGGCTCAAAAATATACCCCGTTTCTTGAGCCGCCCGGTTATCAATATCGTACATCCATTTGCGCCAGAAAAGCAACGCAACTAAGGACTGTGGGCTGAGTATACCGTACTGCAGTAAGCCCCGTGGGCCAACTTGCTCAATGATGGGTAGAGCTTGTACTTGCAGAATGCGTTCGTATTTTAATCGTGCTTTGTGGAGCGTCGCCAGGCAATAAAAGTAAGTGTCAGCATCACTACGGAGAGCAAGTAACCGTTCGAGAAGCGCAATAGCATCAAGGTTTTCTATGCGCAGTTTCTCTATGGGCTGTGTATGAAAGAAGGGAGGCAGCGCGGTGGGCATTTCGGGAAAGTGGTGTGCCAGGCCAAGGTCAGCAATGATAACTGCAACCAGATAGGCGCATGTTGCATCATCAAGAAACACGCCAAGTTCGCTTCCACCTGGATTACGAGCTTTGGCAATTAAGATTTGCTGTGACTTGGTTAATCCCACAACCGGTGCTCTTCGACAACTCCACGCTCAAAAAACTGCTGTTTTACTCTGTTGATGACATAGCTAAGTGCAGGGCTTACGCCATCAGACACCGTAGGAATAAAGCTAAGTAACGCTCCTTCGTTATACCCAGGCGTCGCGTGGATAAGGCTTTGCATAAGGTGCTGGCCAATCGCTCGTGCAAGCAACGGTGGAACGGCATTGCCTATCATGTAAATTTGTTCGGTATTGCTGCCGTAAAAGATAAAATCATCAGGAAAGCTTTGCAAGCGAGCACATTCGCGTATAGTCAGCGGCCTATGTTCTACAGGGTGGAGAAATTCGCCGCAAGCACCGCTCGTAATAGCCTTCGATGGCTCGTCAGGTCTGAGTCGCTTGAGGCCAGCCGGTGCGCCACCCCGCTTTTCTGTAGGCGTGCCATCCATTACTCGTCGAAAAGCGCGACGCTGAAAACTTTTGTGTTGCAGTGCTTCAGGAAGGTCGCGCATGGTCTGTCCTGGCTGTAGCGCCACGGCGCGTTGCAACTCAATGCCTTCAAGCGGGCGAAAAAAATGTCCCTGGAGCGATCCGGGAGCTATTGTCGTCGGGCGTGGTAACGATTTAAGCGCCTCAAAAATGGTTGGCGTAGGCTGAAGCCCCCGGCCAACACGTTGTGCTCCTGGCGCACCAAACGCAGCATGGGTGGGGGAGGGAAATGACGGATTCCATCCTAAACCCCCAACGGCTATAACCCGTTTACGATGTTGTGGCACGCCATAGTTCGATGCGTTAATTTTGCGAAGA
>JALONX010000864.1 GCA_025454695.1 Chloroflexaceae bacterium | reverse complement strand
AAGAAATGAATGTACCGTGTGTACGTATAAAGCCTACTTATGTACGGACTGTATACTGCATCAAAGGAATAATTCATTGGGCACACGCTGCCCTATTATAAGGTTGTGGCAACGTTTTCGGCTATAGTTCTATTCTCCCATCGCCAGTTGGCCACGGCTGGGGCAGGGGTGCAGCTGAAGGTGTGTTACAATTCCTCAACACACACAGTACTACCGCAACGCAAACCGTATATGACAGCAAAAGCATTGACCGTCTGGCCTGCCGTTCTGCCAGCGTTGCAACATGGTACACTGCGTGCCATTCACCGTGCCAACAATGACCAGGATATCTACCGGAGGTGACCCGTGGAAACGAAACTACAAGAACTGAAGCAGCGGCTCAGTGTCGTGAACGACCTGTATGCTGCTGGTGCTGTGCTAGGGTGGGATCAGCAGACGTATATGCCGCCGGGCGGGGCGGCAGCCCGCGGCCGCCAGCTAGCCACACTCGGGCGGCTGGCCCACGAGCAGTTTACCGACTCGGCGGTGGGCAAACTGCTGGACGATCTGCAGTCCTACGGCGAAAGCCTCCCGTATGAGTCCGACGATGCCAGCCTGTTGCGCGAGGTACGCCGCAGCTACGAGCGGGCAGTGAATATTCCGCCTGCGTTTATGGCCCAATTTCTGGCCCATCAGGCTGCCGCGTTTGATGTGTGGGCCAGGGCGCGGCCTGACAACGATTTTGCTAGCGTACAGCCCTACCTGGAAACGACGTTGGAGATGAGTCGGCAGGCCGCCAACTATTTCCCCGGCTACCAGCACATCGCCGATCCGCTGATTAACTGGTCGGATTATGGCATGAGTGCGGCGACCGTGCGGGCGCTTTTCGCTGAACTGCGTTCCCAGCTGGTGCCGCTGGTGCAAGCCATCACCAGCGGCGAACCTGCCGATGATAGCTGCTTGCACCAGCACTACCCGGAAGGTCAGCAGCTAGCGTTTGGCTTGATGATGGCCCAGCGCTATGGCTATGACCTGAATCGGGGACGGCAGGATAAAACTCACCACCCTTTTATGACTAAGTTCGCCCATGGCGATGTGCGCATCACCACCCGCGTGAAAGAGAACGACTTGAGTGAAGCCCTTTTCAGCACGCTCCACGAAACGGGCCACGCCCTCTACGAGTTGGGCATTGCCGAAGAGTTGGACGGTACGCCGTTATCGGGCGGTACCTCGGCTGGTGTACACGAAAGCCAGTCGCGCTTGTGGGAGAATCTGGTGGGCCGCAGTCGCCTGTGTTGGGAACATTTCTACCCGCAGTTGCAGGCCGCTTTCCCCAGTCAGCTCGGTGCCGTGCCGCTTGATACCTTTTATCGCGCCATCAACAAGGTGTCGCCGTCGCTTATTCGCACCGATGCGGACGAAGTGACCTACAACCTCCATGTGATGATCCGCTTTGACTTTGAACTCGATCTGCTGGAAGGCAAGCTGGCCGTGCGCGACCTGCCCGAAGCCTGGCGTGCCCGCTACAAGGCCGACCTTGGGGTGGCCCCGCCCGACGACCGCGACGGGGTGTTGCAGGATGTTCACTGGTACGGCGGCCTGATTGGGGGCGCGTTCCAGGGCTATACCCTGGGCAATATTATGAGTGCCCAGTTCTTTGCGGCAGCGAACCAGGCCCACCCCGAGATTGCCAGCGAAACGGCACGGGGTGAGTTTGGCACCCTCCGCACATGGCTCACGCAGAACATCTACCGCCACGGTTCCAAGTTTACCGCTGCCGAAGTGGTGGAAAAGGCCACGGGTGGCCCACTCAGCATCCAGCCGTATATGCACTACCTGCGGACGAAGTATAGTGAGTTGTATGGGCTGTAGCCACTGCTGATCGAGAACCCTTCGATGCCTCAGGGCAGGCGGGAGACCGGGGACTGAAGCTATTGGTTCCTGGTCTCCCGTTGTTGTTGCGAGATTGTGATCCATGTCTTCGCCCCTTGCTCGACTCACGGGACTGCTGCTGGTGGTGGTGCAGGTGGTGCTGGCCCTGGCCATCACCGCCTATCTCGCCTCCTTTGCGCTCCACGCCGGGAATATTCTTGGCTACCCCTATCCGCTTGATTATGGCGAGGGGCCGCTGCTAGCGCAGATCGAGCGGCTGCGGGCCGGTACGTCTATCTGGCAGCTCTACGCCGATACCAGCACGCCACCGTATCTCGTTGTTAATTACCCACCGTTTTTCCTGCTGCTGGCGACTGCGCTCAGCTGGATCACTGGCGATGGACTGCTGGCGGGTCGCCTCATCTCGTTGCTGGCAACGCTCGGCTGTGTAGCGGCGTTGTTTTTTCTGACACATAACGCAGAGGCGCAGAGGCGTGGAGGCGCAGAGGCGCGCATTGCAGATCCAGACAGTACGCAGTATGTAGTACGTAGTACGAAATGGCTTGTAGCGCTCCTCTTCCTCACCATCCCCGTGGTGCGCGAGTGGGGCGTGCTGCTACGGGTTGACATGCTGGGCGTCTGCCTGGGGTTATGGGGGCTTTACCAATTACGAGTTATGAGTTATGAGTTACGAGTTACTACATCACCACTACGTTCAACTACTCGTTACTCGTTACTCGTTACTCGTTACTCATTGCTGGCTGGTGTCCTTTTCCTTCTCTGCCTCTACACCAAACCCTCGTTGCTGGCGGCCCCGGCGGCGGGCTGTTGCTGGCTGTTGGGGCTGGCCCTGTTTGGCCCCCGTGAGTCGCGGCGGGCCATGTGGCGGGCACTGCTGCTTGTGGTAGGTGTGCTTGCCCTGGGCGGGGTGGGAACTAGCCATGGGCTTCTGGCGCGAGCAACTGCGGCTGCGCTGGCCCCTGTTGCTGGCGGCGACCCTGGCGCTGAGTTTCGCTGCTGTGCTGGGGTTGCGACGGGGACGTACTGGTGCATCAGCTGATACGGATTACGGATTACGAATTACGGATTACGGATTACGAATTACGGATTACAGCTTACCCTTGCTTTTCACTCTTTTCAGCCTGGGAAATGTCATTGGGGTGGGCAAAGTGGGGGCCTATGCCAACTATTTCCTGGAGTTCTATGCCGGGCTGGTGTGGCTGATTGCCGCAACGCTGCAGGCTGAACAAGGAGCGATGAAATTACCGTCATTCAGCTTCATCGTTCAGCGTTCCGCGCTCAGCGTTCTCCTGCTGGCTTCCCTGCTCTACTACCCGCCCCTGTGGGATGCCAACCGCCTGCGCCCCGCCGGGTTGCTCGAACCCAGCCCACCCCGGCTGGCCTTTGGCAGCTACAGCCTCTGGGCCGACCTGACCCGTGAATCCGAACTGCTGGCCGCCCAACGCCGCATCCACGAGAGGCTGTTGGCCGAGGTGCAGGCCGCCGGTTCGCCCCTGTTCACCGACATGCCGGGCCTGGCGGCGGCGGCTGGCGTCACCTCCCGCATCACCGTGTTTGAGCAGCGCCAGCTGTATGATCAGGGTGAGTGGGATCAACGGCCCCTGCTGGTGGAACTGGCCAATGGCCGCTTGCCCCTGGTGGTGCTTGATTACCTGGGCAACTGGCTCACGCCGGAGATGGTCAGCCTGATTACGCATCGCTATGCCCAGGATGGCTCACTCGGCACCTACGATGTCTACCGCCCGGTGGAACCTGGCCCGCGCCAACCCACCGACCTTCGCTTTTCCAACGGCCTGCAGCTCAACGCCATGCACATGGCCCCGCCCACTGCCAGCGCCAGCGCCTACGAACCGGGCCAACTCCTTGTGCTTGGGCTGGAGTGGCTGGCAGATGGGCAAACCGAAGACCGGAGACCGGAGACGGTAACGCAGCCTGTCACCATCTCGGTAGCGTTGTTGCCAGAGGGGAGTGAGCGACCCGTGGCTCTGAGCGAACTGCCGCTCTTGTATGGCGCATTTCCGCCGAGCGATTGGCCCGCTGATGCAGCGGTGCAACACATGCAGACGTTGCAGCTCCCCACCGAACTGCCCACTGGTCGTTATCGCCTGGCCTTGAGCCTGCGCACCGCCGATGGGCAGCGTGCGGCACCTCAGCCCTTGGCTAGCATCACCGTAGCGGGGCAGGGCGGGCGCTGGTTTGATGAAACGAGCTATTTTGTGCCGGTGCCGCTGCTGGCGGCGTTGGAAGAGCAGGGCGGCGTGGCCCGCTTTGGCCTGCCGCTCACTCCGGCGGTGCCCTTTGGGTGGGGGCTGCTGCAATGCTTTGAGCGGGCCTGCCTGGAGTGGCGCAACAATGCCTTTGCCCTGCGGCCCCTGGGCGAACTGCTCTACATGGCAGAAACGCGACGGAACGACACATGTCTGGCTCTTGATCGCGCTGTTCCAATCTCTAATGTCCAATCGCCAATCGCCAATGTTCCCTGCCCCTCATTCGCCGCCTTCTGGCAAAGCAGCCCCGAGTTGGCCCGCCTTGGCCCGCCTATCAGCGGTGAGGTGCCACGCAACGGGCTGGTGGTGCAGTGGACTCGCTACCTACGGCTGGAACGCAACCCGGCGACGGGAGATGTCTTTTTAGGACGGCTTGGTGCTGACTACTTGCGCCTGCCCCCTGGTATACGCTATCGCTGGCCTTAACGTGAGATAACACTTTGTTCATTGTTTGCACAGCTATTAATCGGTTTTTCTCATTCTAATGCGGAACTTTTAATCTCTACTACTGTTCATGCTTATTTTAAGAGCTTGACAACTATCTATAAAACATGTTAAATCTGAGCATGGGCGAAAGGTATTTCGCCTGAGTCCGTACCGTTTTCTCATGTAAAACATCTATTTGTGTATCCAAATCCCGGTGTAGGCCGCTCTGGCCCACGCTTGTTTTGGGTTGTATATATATCGTCTGTTGGAAAGGAGGGGTTAAGCCGAACGTTTTGAGCGACGATGCTGACACCGCTGTAGTCACGTTTTTCCCCCGTTGCACTCCCGTTTTTACCACGTACCTGCCTACGCTCACCCACTTTTTGCACTGTCTCGCGGTTCTCTAAACGAACGACCACGGATGCTGTCATTTGTTGTGGTACGGGCAGGGTTGCCCAGCCACATGGCATGTGTTTCTACGTTATTGCAACTGGAGGTCTGCTAGGTGAAGATATTTAAAAAAATGCTTGCCGCTGGTGTGAGCGCCCTGACGATCGCGGCGCTTGTGACGCCGGTAGGGGCGCAAACAACCACGCCAACGGTTGATGTTTCAGCGTTGGCCTTGCCGCAGGGAGCTACGTCGCAGCCGTTTGAAGCGACGCTGGAGCCAAGCTTGCGCACCGCTACTGGCCCGGTGACGGTGATGGTGCGTTTGGCCGATGCGCCGCTGTCGCTGGCGGTAGGCCGCGACGCCCGCCGACTCGGGTCAGCCTTAAGCGATGCCCAGCAGCAGGGCTATGTGACCGACTTGAACAACAAGCAGAACGCTCTGTCGGGGCAGATTGCCGCCCTGGGTGGGCGTGAATTGGGCCGTATGAGCCGTGCCCTCAACGGGGTGATGGT
>JALONX010000863.1 GCA_025454695.1 Chloroflexaceae bacterium | reverse complement strand
CCAGCGAGCGTGGCAAAGCTCTTCTGCCAGACATCATCGTTGGCATCGTAGGCCAGGCCTGTAGCAGTGCATGCCGGATCCCAGTCGCCAGGGCAGCCCAGTTCGCTCTGCAACGAGCCAGCGATGGTGACTGCGGTGGGAGTTGGAGTTGCGGCAGCCACACTGGTGGTGGCGGGGGGCACAGCAAATGTCGTACAGATCACACACCAGGCCATCAGGGGTGATAGCCAGCGGTACCGGCGGGGAAACCTCATACCTGCTCCTTTGCTGATATGTCACATGTTCAGCGCACACAAAAACAAGCCAACACCAGGGGGATGCCGACCAAACCGCGAACAGACCAACAAACTGTGGGCACGGGGGCACGTCACACAGCTGCCGGCAACCTATAGCAAAAGGCCACACGATGCCGACCAGGAAAACAAGGGCGGGCGACGTAGCACTGGCTACTCGTGGCTCCTCACTCCCCCGCGCTGCACAGCCTTTGCAGTACTTTTGTCAATTATTTGCTATTGCACTAATTGCAGATGCAACCAATAATATGCGAGGCGGCGCTATCTGTCAAGCGGATTTGTGCGCCATCAAGGGCGATGAACAAACTGTCAAACGGGGTTAAGGTAGCGGAGTTATTCTGGCCAATCAAGCTCTACCAGCACATCATCATCATGCACATGCACGGGGTAGGTGGGGATACGCAGGCCCACCGGCGGCACCAGGCTTTTGCCGGTGCGCACGCTATACGTCCAGCCGTGCCAGGGGCATGTCACCGTGTCGTCAATCAACACGCCGGACGAGAGCGGCCCGCCTTCATGGCGGCACGAGTCGCCAAAGGCATAAATCGTCCCTTCCACATTAGCCAGGGCAATCGGCAACCCATCCACATCCACATAGTGCATGTGGCCCGGCGGCAACTCATGGATTGATGCAACACGCACAATTTCTTTGGGCATACGCAGCATTATGCCACGCCGCTCCCAGCACAGCAAGCCAGCCTACATCTATATATTACCGCACTCGTCACTCGTCACTCCCACCGGGCTATACCAGAACAGGACTTCTCACCTGATTGACATGCCTCAAACCTTCAGGTAGAGTGTAATTCCTACGAGGGCAAGTAACGACACGAGTCAGTGTGGTTGCCTTTGCACGTTCGCGTACATCCCGACCTCACTCTCGCCTACGACATCGCACCAGGAGGGGTGCATGGTTGCAACAATGCTTGATCAGGGCAAATTCGCAAATCTTAGTCAATTGCTACATAGCGGTGGCCACCAGGACGTTGCCAGTCTGCTGCGCGCCTCACTCGAACGGCTGGTGGCGCACTGGCCTGCCCAGGCTGCTGCCCTCCTCTACATTAACCCGCATGGCGACGCGGTGCGGCTAGAACATGGCTTCCTCGATTCTGAAAGCCGCACCTTGATTGACCAGGCCCGCACCGGTTTTGCCCGTCGCGACGATAGTGCTGAGCCAACCATTGGCTCCTACTCGCTCGATGAAGGGCGAGAGTTGTTGGAACTGACGCTACAAAATGGGCAACAGGGCGTGGGTTTGGTGCATCTGGTGGTAGATAGCAACTCCGACCGCTACGGCAGCTACCAGTCACCCTTCAATCCCGACGAAGACCTGCTTATCCTGCTGGTGCGGGCCATGGGCAGCGAGGCCGACAAGCTTTCTATGCTGCGGCGAGCCGAGCGCGACCTGCGCGAACTGCACCTGCTTTACGAGATCGGCCAATCACTCTCCGGCAACCTCGATCTGGCGAGTCTGCTCAACGACATTAAAACCCGTGCCCCCCGTGCGGTAGGTGCGGAGCGCTGCTCGATCTTTGTTTTAAGTGACGATAGCAAAGAGCTGCTACTTGATGTGGCAGGCGACCGGGAATACCGCATGCCCGCTGACCGGGGCATTGTGGGCTGGGTTGTCACCCACGGCGTCGGTCAGATGGTGAACGACGTGGAACAGGACTCACGTTGGTACGATGCCATTGCCCGCGAAACCGAGTTTTCAACCCACTCTCTCATTTGCGTGCCCATGCGGGTGAAGGATCGGGTGATTGGTGCGATGCAGCTGCTGAACAAACGTGATGGCAGCGTGTTCACGGATCAGGACATGCAGCTGCTTACCACACTTGCATCGCAGGCGGGCGTTGCGATTGAAAACGCCCGCCTTTACCGCAGCCTGAAACAGGAACACGAACGGCTCCTTTCCAAAGAAGAAGAAGTGCGCCACGCCATTGCCCGCGACCTGCATGACGGCCCGACTCAGGGTATGGCGGCGATTGCCATGAACATCGAGTTCATTAAGCGGCTGATGCGGGCCATGCCCGAGCGCGTTGCGCCTGAACTCGACACACTTGCCGAACTGGTGAGCAAAACGACTCACGACATTCGCACCCTGCTGTTTGAACTGCGCCCGCTGGGCCTGGAAACGCAGGGGTTGCTGATAACCTTGCAGCAATATGTCACTCGCTGGCGCGATCCCTCGGGGCGGGGCATGCAGTTGCGGCTCGAAGCGCCGAGCTACGTCCCCCGGCTGCCCCACGAAACCGAGGCGGCGACCTTCATCATTATTCAGGAAGCGGTCAACAACGCACGCAAGCATGCCAACGCTGCCGAAATAGCCATCTACCTGTATGAAGATGATGGACACCTCATCGCCAGCGTGCGCGACCGGGGCAAGGGCTTCAACCTGGCGGCGACCGAGGCCAGCACCATCACGCGGGGCAGCCTGGGACTCCTCAACATGAAGGAGCGGGCCAGTCTCATCGGGGCCGATTTCCGCATTCGTTCCGAGCCGGGCCAGGGCACAACGGTCGAACTGCGCATTCCCTTAAATTAACAGGACTTACGCGGTCGCTTTTTGAGCGGCGGGGTTGGAGGGTTGCAAACCCTCCAAAAT
>JALONX010000862.1 GCA_025454695.1 Chloroflexaceae bacterium | reverse complement strand
AGCCCATCCTCAATATTCGCACGGGAACAACCCTGCATGTGGAGGCCCTGGTGCGTTGGCCCCACCCGGAATATGGGCTGGTTCCGCCGCGCCTGTTTATCCCCATCGCCGAAGAAACGGGCCTGATTCGCAATCTGGATCGCTGGGTGTTACAAACCGCCCTACAACAGGTGGCCAACTGGGGCAGTCAGGGACGAAATGTGACGGTGGCGGTGAATCTTTCGGTTCACTCTTTGCAAGACGTGGATCTGGTGCGCTATGTTGAGGGTTGTCTGCGCGAAACGGGGGTATTGTCACAGCAACTGATTATTGAAGTCACCGAAAGCGCCGCCATGCGTGATCCTGAAACCACGATGGATGTGTTGAGTGGGCTAAAGGCGCTGGGCATGCGGATAGCGCTGGACGATTTCGGCAGCGGTTACGCTTCTTTGAAGTATCTGAAGCAATTGCCTGTAGATAGCATTAAAGTTGACCGCTCCTTTGTGCAGGGCATTGGCCAGGACGAGAAAGACGAGGCCGTGCTGCAAACGCTGGCGGCTCTGGGCAAAGGGTTGGGGCTGGCGGTGGTAGCTGAAGGAGTGGAACACAACGAACAGCTCAACTGGCTATCGCGAGTGGGCTACGACCAGGCCCAGGGCTACTTGATTGGGCGGCCTATGCCCGCTGAGTCGCTGGTTATGATGCGGTTGCCCTACTCGCTGCTGACGCTGGACGAGGGCGCACCACCAAACCGGGTGGCGGTTTCGTCCCGTTCTACCACTCCCACCGCGTGAGGGCGGGTCTGAAACTGTCCCCTACGCCATTGCATTGTGTTTCAGGGGTTGCGGCGAGGGCGAACACCAGGTTCGCCCTCTACAGCATCGTTCGTCGTTCAGCATTCCTCGTTCGTCGTTCAGCGTTCCGCGTTCCCCATTACGGTTGCGCATCTGGCCCGGCGATCACCACCAGGTCAATTCGGGGTGAGGGAGCCTGGTCGCGGGGGGCCGTTTCCACATCCGCAGGGGTGAGCTTGAGCAGCGCCATCAGCTGTTCGCGCTGGGCCTGGTTGCCGCCGTAGTCAATCAGGCGGGTGCGGGCCACGCGGTAGGGCGCATTGCCTGGTTCAGCGGTTTTGAACCCGGCTTGCTGCAAAGTGTTGGTTACTTTCCCCGCTAGCCCCTGCAAGGCCGCCCCATTGAGCACCTGCACCTGCCCCGGTTGCCCCGGCAGGCGCGGCCCTTCTTGCCACTGGGCCACCAGTTGCGCCAGTGAGTCTCTGTTCCAGTAGAGGTTCGAGCCATACACGCCCTCCTGCACCACCGTGTCGGGGGTGATACCGAGTTGTTGAATGCGCTGGCCATCTAGTTCCTGAGCTACCTGGGCCAGGGCCAGCACAAAGGGCATGCTGTCAATCGGGAGGGTGGTGCGAATGTTGGGGGCCAGAGTCGAGACCAGGCCGGGTAGTTCGGTAGCATACCAGAGCGGGCTTTTTGCCCGTAGCTCCTGCTGCACTGCCCGCAGCACCTGTTGCTGGCGCTGGTTGCGTTTGTAGTCGTCGGAGCCGTGGCGCGTGCGCACATAAATCAGCGCCGTTTCCCCATCCATGCGCTGGAGGCCCGCCGGAATCTGTACATGTTTGATGCCGTAGTTCTCGGTGGG
The DNA here is from genome assembly GCA_025454695.1 of Chloroflexaceae bacterium. Lineage (GTDB taxonomy): Bacteria > Chloroflexota > Chloroflexia > Chloroflexales > Chloroflexaceae > JALONX01. Next base: position 1,260 of record JALONX010000862.1, on the reverse strand, counting down.
GTATTCGCGGTCGTCAATCGCCTGGGGCACATCCAGGGTAATGCCGCCTAGCCCATCAATCAGCTGTTCAAAGCTGCGAAAATCCACCTGGGCCACATGGTTAATATTGATGTTCATGTAGCGTTCCAGCGCCTCGGCGGTGAAGGCGGCACCGCCCGCTTCCGGTGTTGTATCCGCCCCGTAGATGCTGGTGGCGTTGGCAAAACCGTGGCCGTAGGTGGCGTTCACCTTCATGTGGCCCACGCCGGGCACGGGCAGGGTGGTGTCGCGGGGAATGGAGAGCAGGCTCACCCAGCGCTCACCGGGGTGAAAGCGGGCCAGCATCACCACGTCGCTGCGCACGCCATCTGAGGCCAGCGGGCGACGATCCACCCCCAGGAGCAGCACCGTCATCGGTTCGGTGAGGGCGGCGGCGGCCTGGGCCTGCTGGGTGGCGGCCAGGGCCGGGTTTGCGGCAGCGCCGCGAGCGCGGGGATCGGCATAAGTGACCTGGCGGGCAACCCCAACGCCCGCCTGCCAGATGAGCAGGGCGGCGAGGAGCAATGTGAGTGTGGCACCGGCTACCAGCAGCAGCGTGCGGCGTGACCATGTGCGTACCGTTCGTTTGAATGCCCGAGCTGAGCCTGCGCGTGGGTTGCGCGGCGAAGAAATGGGACTCATGGTAAAAGCTCCCTTGTGCAGAAATGTATGGATTGACGCAGCATCAGCCCGGCACTGCCCCGCAGCCCCGGCGAACGGAACCGGGCTACGGGCACAGCGCTGGCGCAGATGGGGAAGGAAAAGCAAGACTTACCGCACAGAACACAGAGCAGGGCGCAATACAGGTTCTTACAAAGGCACTAAGGCACGACGATAAGCAGATGCACGTTTATCTGCGTCCCTTCGTGACTTTGTGCCTTTGTGAGAGCAAAACTCTGCGTTCTCCGCGGTGAAACATCAGGCCACGACGGCGCGGCGGGCAGGGGGTTCCTGCATCATCTGCTCGCTGATGGCGCGAATGCCACGATACTGAAGCGCTTTGATCGAGCCGGGGGTGCGATCAAGCTCGCGAGCCACCGCCTCAATCGGCATCTCCAGGTGAAAGCGCATGTGGATGACCTGGCGCTGTTCGGGGGTCAGATCGTTCATCAAATCTTTAATGGTTTCGCTCGTCAGACGATCCTCAGTCACATTTTCCAAACTATCGTCATTGTCCTGCACCTCATCCAGGGGCACAAACTGGTAGCGTTTCTGGCGGCGCAGCGTGTCTACAATGCGGTC
>JALONX010000130.1 GCA_025454695.1 Chloroflexaceae bacterium | reverse complement strand
GACGCCCCGCCGGGGCGTCGCTACCGTGAAATTCACTGCCTAACGCTGGGCGCAACGAAGATTTCATTGATTCAGAGCGATCGATGGTGGGCCAGTTGTGGCCCAGAACAGGAGCTACCCATGTCCAACCGCCAGTTCATCGAAGTCTATGGTGCCCGCGAGAACAACCTCAAGAATGTTTCGCTCAACATTCCCAAGCAGCAAATCACCGTGTTTACTGGCGTTTCCGGCTCCGGCAAGTCGTCGCTGGTGTTCGACACGATTGCCGCCGAGGCCCAGCGCCAGCTCAACGAGACCTTCACCACTTTTGTGCAGGGCTTTTTGCCCCACTACGGCCAGGCCGATGTTGACCATATCGAGCAGCTGAATGCGCCGATTATCATTGACCAGAAGCGCGTTGGCGGCGGCGCACGCTCCACCGTGGGCACCTACACCGATATTGCGGCCCTGCTGCGCCTGCTCTTTTCGCGGGTGGGGCAGCCCCATGGCGGGCCGGCCTACGCCTTCTCCTTCAACACGCCGCAGGGCATGTGCCCCGAATGCGAGGGCATTGGCACAACGGTGCAACTCGAACTGGAGCGCCTGCTCGACCGCAGCAAGTCCTTGAACCAGGGAGCCATGTTGCACCCAGATTTTAAGGTGGGTAAATGGTATTGGAAGACCTATACGCTGTCGGGACTGTTTGATAACGACAAGCCGATTGCTGATTACAGCGATGAGGAATTGGATCAGTTTCTCAATGGCGCAGACATCAAAGTGGCCTTCGGGGAATTTGGCAATCTAAACTACGAGGGCCTGGTGGAGCGCTTTACCCGCTCCTACCTCAAAAAAGATGCAGCGGCCATGTCCGAGCGCAACCGGGCCATTTTTGAGCAGTTCACCACGGCGCAAACGTGCCCGCTGTGCCGGGGGGCGCGGCTCAACCAGACAGCCCTGGCCGCGCGTATCGGCGGGCGCAACATCGCCGAGATGTCCGATTTGGAAGCGACGGAGCTGCTCGCCGCCCTTGAGGATTTCAGCGACCCGGTGGCGGCCAGAATTGCGGCCCGCCTGCGCGAACGGGTGCAACATCTGGTGGACATTGGCCTGGGCTACCTGAGCCTGAGCCGCGAAACGGCGACCCTCTCTGGCGGCGAGTCGCAGCGGGTGAAGATGATTCGGCACCTTGGCAACAGCCTCACCGACATGCTCTATATTCTCGATGAGCCGAGTGTGGGCCTGCACGCCCGCGATGTCGCCCGCATGAACACGCTGCTGCGCAAGCTGCGCGACAAGGGCAACACCGTGCTGGTGGTAGAACACGACCCGGACGTGATCGCTATTGCCGACCATGTGGTGGACATGGGGCCACGGGCAGGCGTCCATGGTGGCGCGGTGGTGTTTGAAGGCAGCTATGCCGAACTCAAGGCCGCGCCCACGCTCACAGGCCAGTGTTTGGGGCAGCACTGGCCGCTCAAGCCTCAGGTGCGCCAGCCCAGCGGGTGGATGCCAATCAAGCATGCGACGCTGCACAACCTGAAAAACGTCAGTGTAGACATCCCCACCGGCGTGCTGACGATTGTGACGGGCGTGGCTGGCTCGGGCAAAAGCACGCTGATCAACGAGGTCTTTCTGGCCCAGCACCCCGACGCGATTGTGATTGACCAGGGGCGGGTGACGGCCAACAGCCGCTCGGCCCCGGCCACCTACACCGGCATTATGGACGAGATTCGGCAGGTGTTTGCCAAAGCTAACAGCGCAAGTCCGTCGCTCTTCAGCTTCAACTCGGCGGGCAGCTGCCCCAACTGCAACGGCCTTGGGGTGGTTTACACCGACCTGGCCTTTATGGAGGGCATTTCGTCACCATGTGAAATTTGCGAAGGCAAGCGCTTCAAGCCGGAAGTGCTGGAGTATCGGCTGCGGGGCAAAAACATCAGCGATGTGCTGGACATGACCGCCGAGGAGGCGCTGGCCTTTTTCAGCGAAAAAAAGATTAAACCTGTGCTGCAAGCCATGAACGATGTGGGCCTGAGCTACCTGCGGCTGGGCCAGCCGCTCAGCACGCTCTCGGGCGGCGAGGGCCAGCGCCTGAAGCTGGCCACCGAACTCCACAAGCGCGGCAGCGTCTATGTGATGGACGAGCCGACGACGGGGCTGCACCTGTCCGACATCGGCCAACTGCTCACCATTATCAACAAGCTGGTGGACACGGGCAACAGCGTCATTCTGATCGAGCATCACCTCGATGTGATCCGCCAGGCCGACTGGATTATTGACATGGGGCCGGAGGGCGGCAGCGCCGGGGGCGAGGTGCTGTTTGCGGGGCCGCCGCAGGAGTTGAAAGGGTGCCAGCGCAGCATCACGGCGCGGTTTTTGTAGCTCTCACAACGGCACGAAGGGTCGTAGATGTATGTCCTGATGCGATCCTTTGTGCCTTTGTGTTTTTGAGGGTTTACACAAAAATAGGCTTCCCCGCCTCAAGCGCCGCGATAACAGCATGATGTTCAATTTTGCTCGCTTCGTCACTCACATAGTCTTCCAGAATAACGCGCTCAACCTCTTCAAACGCTACGTTGTAAAGGTCTATATCATGCGTGCAGTCAAACTGCTCGATGCGGCAGCTATGCTCGTCATTAACAAGTAAGCCTTTACCACGTAGTGTTCCATCCACCCGCAATTCGGTTGTTCCATTGTCGTAATAGACATACATGGCTTCATCAAAAATACAATCTTTGGCCACAAACACGGCGGCATTCGTACTAATCAGACTGCTAGCATGTAAGTTTCCTAAAACAACCAGATTGAGGCCCATGTCGCGCCTGCCGTTTGGATGCACATAGTTTGACAGCGTTCCCGCAACATGCAAATCACCTTTAATAAGAATAGAGCTAACCACTTCGGTCACTTCAGGAGGGATAAGTTGGGCAACATGGCTACTCTTGTCGAGTGACACAGATCCTTCAAATACCACAACCTTCCCCTCAGCATAGAGGATCTCACTCGCAAAATGGAATGGATACACAAAAGTACCTTTTGCAAGCAGTGCGTCTACATCTTCGACCGTCATCAGCGTATAACTCACGATGTGCTCCTTGGAATGCGACGTGTCGTTTATCCTTTGCCACTCACTGCAATACTAACGGGAGAGTTTTTCTTTAATCCAGGCTGGTACACCTACTTCGAGCAGGTCAACCTGACGGGCGCTATCTCAACGCCGTCGGCAGTGTTGGGTTAGCTGATCGAGCTAGGCTCATCATTCCCTTCGCTTTGCAGTCCCCAAAGAAGCCAGGCGGCACTACGCTGAATCAGTTCCACTTGATTGCGTGCCCCTAGCTTCTGGCGGGCGCTGCGCAGCTGGTGATCCACGGTGCGGATGGATTTGTCGAGAACCTGGGCGATCTCGGCATAGCTCAGGCCGCGAGCCGCCAGCCGCACCACGGCTTGCTCAGCGGTGCTCAGCGTTGCCGTGGGCGCAGGCGCATGGTGGGCCAGGCTGTGGGCTAGCACCGGGGCCAGAAAGGTGCCGCAAAACTCGTCCATGAGGTGGAGTTCGTGGGCCTGCCACTGATGCTGGGCCTGCGTATGATCGAGGCAGATCAGGCCCAACATGCGCCCCTGATACTCTACGCGCCGGGCCAGCATGGCCGTGGTGCGCAGCGCTACAAAGCCTTCGCGCAGTGTGCCCAGCTGCCGGTTGTGCGCCACCGCCTCAATCCGCACTGGCTGGGCCGTGCGCCAGACCTGCTGAAGCAGCGCGTGGCGGTTGGGCAGCTGCATGCCCAGTGTAGTCGGAGCGGCCCGGCCTGGCTCCACATAGGCAGCACTAGCGACAAAGCGCTCCGCCTCGGGCTGGCCCAGCCCGGCATCACCCCGGCACACGCCCAGCCGCCCCACCAGATGGGTCAGGGCCAGTTCCAGCACGCGCTGAGGCTGGTCGAGGTAGAGCAGCATGTGGGCCACGCAATCGAGCGTCGCGGCGGGCGTCTCACGGCGGCGCGTTTCTAACAGCTGCTGCCGCAACTGCAGCAGCGACTCAGGCGCACCATGCAGCCTGGGGGCGATCTGTGCCATGGCCATCCTTTCACGAATGCAGCTGTGCTGCCCGCTCCCCGCCGGAATAGGGGATGTTCGCTATTGTACAGCCTTTTGCTACGGCGTATGCTGGTGGCAATTCTTTAATCACTGATCAATAGCGCATGCAGCGAAAGGAGCAACGGCATGTATCTGTATCTGGAATTGTGGAATGTTCGCCCGGCCTGGCTGGCGCTTTCGGTTGAGCAGCGTGCCCACTACATCGAACAGGTGAACGGCGCAATGCAAGGCATGTTCAGCGCCGGGGCCGAAGTGCTGACCTGGAGTGTGACGGACGCCGCCACCGACCGCCCCGCCGGGCAGGGCTATTTTGCGGTGTGGAAGTTCCCCGACGCCGCGTTTGCCCGTCAGTTCGAGCAACAGGTAGCAGCGGCAGGCTGGTACGACTATTTTGAGCAGGTCAACCTGGCGGGCGCAATTTCCACCCCACAGGCCGTGCTAGGGCAGCTCATTGAGTTGTAGCGCCCACACAAACGGTGGTAACGTCAGTTCGGAGCAAGCGAACGCCACGAAATGCAGCGCTCTTTTGCGGCGTTCGCGCTCGCTGTTTGCGCTCCACCTCCCTGCCTGAGTCGTCTCGGTTGCACTGGCGAGGAACCCCCCGTATAATCAACCAAATTTTTACAAGGGGGAGCCATGCAACAGGCTGTGGCACACGACGCAACAACCGCCGCAAGTGCTGGGCCTCAGCTTACGCTGGCCCGGCGCATTGGCTATGGCGTGGGCGACATGGGCGGCTCGATGATGGCCACCATCACGGGCTTTTTTCTCTACGCCTTTTTGCTGGATGTAGCCGGGTTGCGCCCCGCCGCCATCGGCCTGATTTTTCTCATCACCAACATTTGGGATGCCCTGATTGACCCCTCCATTGGTGCATGGAGCGACCGCACCCGCTCGCGCTGGGGACGCAAACGGGTATGGTTGCTGCTTGGCGCAGTACCGGCGGGCCTGGCCTATGTGTTGCATTGGGTGGTGCCGCCGCTGGGCGAAACGGGCCTGTTCGTCTACTATCTGCTCATCGCGCTGCTGCTCAAAACGGCCTTTTCTGCCGTCGGCATCCCCTACATGGCACTCGCCGCCGTGATGGCGACCACCTACCAGCAGCGCATCCAGATCAACACCACGCGCTCTATCCTCAATATCATCGCCAGCCTGCTTGCCATTATTCTGCATCCCATTGTGGTGGGGCTAGCGGGCGACGATGTGCAACGTGGGCATCTCTATAGTGCGGCCCTGATCGGCTGTTTTGTGGTGCTGTCCACCCTCACCGCCTTTGCGGCCAGCTTCGAGCGCGACGAGCAGCGCGACGACCCGCCGCCCGCTTCCTTGCTGCACGAGCTGACCACTGCGCTCCGCAATCGCCCGTTTTTGCTGGCAACAGGCATGTTCCTCTGCTCCTGGCTGGTGCTGTTTATGGTGCAAAACAATTTGCAATTGTATATTCGCTACTGGGTGCGGGCCGAGGACGCCTTTCAAGGCATCATTTTGACCTTTCAGATCAGCGTGATTGTTGCGCTGGCGCTGTGGGGCCTGCTGGCCCGGCGCATGGAAAAACGCACCGTTTATGTAGTGGGCATGCTCGTCTGGGCGAGCGGTTTGCTCATGCTCTACATCGGCCCCCGCGACGATCCCACGCTCTATTATGGCATTGCGGCATGGATTGGCCTGGGCGTGGCAGTGGCCTACATTATCCCCTGGAGCATGCTTCCCGACACGGTAGACTATGACGAGCTGCAAAGCGGCCAGCGGCGCTATGGCACCTTCTACGGCCTGTTTGTGCTGCTCCAACAAATCGGCCTCTCGCTCGGTCTCGCCGCCTCGGGATTCGCGCTTGAAGCGGCGGGCTACCTCAACCCGGAAGGGCTGAACCAGCCGGTGAGCCAGCCTGCCAGCGTGGAACAAACCCTGCGCGTGCTGGTGAGTCTCGTGCCAGCGAGCATCTTGCTGGCCAGTATCCCCCTCGCCCTGATCTATCCCATCACCCGTGCCCGCTTCGCCGCCATCCAGCGGCAGCTCGCCGAGCGCCGTGGAACTCACACGGGTGCATGAGCCTGTATGCTCTCGCAAAGGCGCAAAGCTCGCAAAGGAATGCAGATGAACGTTCTCGTGAAACTCGTTTGCGCCTTTGCGGCTTTGCGAGAGACTTCTTTAGCGCATCATTTTGCGTTTGCGCAAATATGTCGCCACGTCGTCGTAGATGCCGCCCTCGTTGCTGTAGAGGACGTAATTTTTAGCAGTCTGGAGCCATTCCAGGGTGCTGGGGCGCTGGTTGCGCAGGGCACGCAGCATGCCGTTGGTGGTTAGCGGGCTAATCTTGCCCGTGCGCAGGGCCTCGCGCATGGCCTCCTCGGCGGTGGCATCCACCAGCGCCCGCAGGTCGGCCCCGCTAAAGCCGTCGGTGTCGCGGGCCAGGCGGGCGGCGTCCACATCTTCGCTGGCAGGCTTGCCCCGCAGGTGCAGCCGCAAAATATCGCGGCGGGCCTCCTCATCGGGCGGGGCCACAAACACCACCTTGTCGAAGCGGCCCGGTCGGCGCAGGGCTGAATCCACATGCCAGGGGCTGTTGGTGGCTCCCACAATCAGCATGCCGCTGTTGTCGCCTTCGGCACCGTCCAGCTCGGCCAGGAACTGGTTCACCAGGGTGCGCTGAAAGTGCTGGCGCATGTCGAGCCGGTTGCCGCCAATCGCCTCAATTTCATCGAAGAAGATCACCGTGGGGCGCATGCGGCGGGCGGTTTCAAACAGGGCGTGGAGCTTGTGTTCGCTCTGGCCGTGCCACATGTCGAGAATGTCGCTAATGCCCACGCTGATGAAACGCGCCCCCACCTCGCCAGCGGTGGCCCTGGCGATGTAGGTTTTGCCGCAGCCCGGCGGCCCGTAGAGCAGCAGCCCGCCGCCAGCGGCCCGGCCATAGGCGGCAAAAATCTCCGGGCGCTGAAAGGGGTAGATGATCGCCATGCGGATGGCCTCTTTCACCTCGGCCATACCGCCCACATCGGCAAAGGCGATGCTGGGGCGCTCGGCCAGCCCTGGCTCCGGCTCAATCTCCTCATCCTCCCCGCTGCCAAGACTCAGCCGCCCCGGTCGCTCCGGTTCGTCGTTTTCCAGCTCTTCAATGCTGGGCCTGCGGGCTGGCGGTGGGGTCGTGCGCCCTCCGTCCGTTGGGGGCGTGGGCCGGGCTGGCTCCTCTGCGGGCGGGGCACCCCGCAGGGCGATGGCAATGCCAATGCTAACCAGTGCCCCGGCCTCGTCGCCAAGCATTTTTTGAATTTCGGCCTGCTGCTCGTAGAGGTCGGCGTCGGCGGGGCGGGCGGTGAGGGCGGTTTTCACCTGAACCAGGGCGGCTTTATATTCGGCCTGGGCCTCGGCGGGGCGGCCCCCGTTGTGCAGCAGTTGGGCCAGGTGCAGGCGCAGCGGCAGGTTATCGGGGGCAACCGCCAGGGCCGCCCGCAAAGCGGCAACGGTGGCATCAAGATCGGGCATAGCATTCCTCCACATGTATGTGACAGGATTAACAGGATTAACAGGATTACAGCACCACTCACGTCCATCTTACCACCTCAAGTGGTCGAGGCCAGGGCGTGGACGCAATGTACAGGATTACAGCACTGCTCACATCAATCCTACCACCTCAAGCGGTCGAGGCCAGGGCGTGGACGTAAACCCACCGACCAACCTTCGTCATACGAACGTCAATGTTAAATATATTTAGCAGGAAAATCATACATGCAGATGCCCTAACTAGGAAACCACAATCCTGTTAATCCTGTTAATTCCATTAAAAAGAGCCACGCTACGCAGGTGCCAGCAGCGCCACCCCACATGTGAGCAGCAGCAACAGCAGCAGGCCTGCCCCATACACCAGCGCCGCCTTGCGCCGGTTGGCAGCCACCAGCCGGTCGAAGAGGGGCACGGTAGCGGAGATGGCCGGGTTGATCAACATGGGCACCATGATGGCGGAGTAGACCGAGCCAAACCCAACCAGCAGCGCCAGCGGCGGTGAGACCTCGGCCAGAGCCACGGCGCTGAGAATTCCCACCAGCACCGCCCCCATTAGCAGCGCCTGCCAGCCCAATGGCACCAGGCGTGGTTTGCGGCGGAAGGCCGCTTGCGACAGCTGCTGTCGTTCCTGCCACTTGCGCCGTGCATCTAGCAGCCATATGCTGAGGGTGAGCACCAGGCCGACCAGAAACAGGAGCATGCTGAAGCCGAATACAAGTATAACAGGGGCGGAGAAGGAGATGGGGCTGGCTAATTGAAGCGACTCTCTGACATAGTTAAATGCGACGAAGAGGAGCAAGATGCCCCCACCTAGACCTACGCTACCAAAGGCTAACCAGCGCGGCGAGAACCAGTCGGGATCATTCACCACCAGCGAACGAGCCAGTGCGGCCATGCCGCCAAGGTAGACCATCACCCCTACCATGGGCACGCCCACCTCGTCGGGCGCACCCAACATTGCAGCGCCAATTGTTGCCATCAGCATCAAGATCGTACAGCCGCTCAGCAAAGAGGAGATCGTACTCCCCAGGTCAATCTCTACAACACCCCGGTTCTCAGGGTCGAAGAGCAGCAACAGGTTAAACAGCGGCTCAATCAGCCCGCTCCACGAAAATTTGGCCATGCCCATGAAGAAGAACGGAATGGTGAGTATGCCATAGTAGAGGCCAAACGCTATGGGCAGCCAGACCGCCTCAACAGGGCTGCCAAGGGCACTATTAAGCAACAACAACCCAAGCAGCAGCAGTATTGGCACAATCAGAATCAGCACCATGTGGGTGCGGGTGGCCTTGCTGAGGATTGATCCGGCTCCGTTACGCCGTAGGTTCAGCAGCAGGGCCAGGAAACCGCCGTAGAAGGCGTTACGGGCTTTCAACGCTTGCACCAGCCCGGCGCGGGCTTCGTTATCATGCGGGTGGAGCCGCAACGATTCACGGAAGGATGACAGGGCCTCGGCGGAGCGGCGAGCAGCCAGGTGCAGCCGCCCCATGCCCGTGTGGGCCTCCTGCTGGCGCGGGTCAAGCCGCAGGGCTTCACGAAAGGCGGTTTCGGCCTCGGCAGCATTGGTTCGGGCCAGTAGCACGCCCCGCCGGGTATGCAGGCGGGCGGCGTTGGGGAAACGCACGAGCGCGGTTTCTACTACCTCAAGCGCCTGCGCCTGGTCATTGATAGCATTCAGGAACTGGGCGTAGACATCGGCGAGAAAGAGCATGTCGCCGTTCTGCAAACGGTAGGCTTCGGCAAAGGCCCGTCTGGCTTCAAGAATCTGGGCCTGCTGCCAGCAGATGAGGGCCAGCACCGTGTGTGCGTCGCCAAGCTGGGGGTCGTGCCGCAGGGCGGTGAGGGCGGCTTCGCGGGCCTCGTCCAGCCGCTTGAGCGCCCGTAGCACCCAGGCCATACATTCGTGAGCCTCCGCCGATTCCGGCTCAAGCTCCACCGCTCGCCGGGCTTCGTGCAGGGCCAGGTCTGGTTTGCGCAGCTGGATCAGGCTGAGGGCACGCTCGATGTGATGGGAAGCGGTTTGCATGGGTTACTCCGCCTGGGCCGATCGGCCTGGTGTGGGCTGCTGCGCCGGTTGCTGCCGCCAGACCAGCAACCATGCCATAGTGTACAACAAACCGCCCAGCCCCAGAAGCACCATCCCGATGTTGCCGATGAATTGATCCTCACCGCCAACGCCCGCCAGCCATAGCGGCAAGCCCGCCAGCAACGCCACATAGCCGCCGTAGGCCAGCAGCCTCTGCACAAGCGTTTTCAGTCGCCGCAACAGCGCAGCCAGCCATGTGCCCGGCGTTGCAATCGTCACCAGCAGCAAACCCACGGTTGCTATGTCATTATCAATGCCGCCCACCAGCAACCCCACGCCCGCCAGAAGCAGGCCCAGCAGACTCATCAGGCTCGTAGCAGCGGTGAGATAGTCGGCAAAGCGCGGCGGCGCTGCTTGTTCATGCATTTTCGAGCGCCACCAGTGCCGCCACACCTGCCGCAGTGAGGCTGCGCCGCCAACCCAGACCAGCCAGGCGATGCCGACAAAAAACCAGGCGACGGCAAATGGCTCAGCCGCAGGGTAGGAAACGCTAAACACCATCAGCAACATCAAGGTCAGCAGATAACCAACAAGCATGAGGCAACCAACGTCTTCAGCAGAACGAAGGTTTGGCATGCTACACACCATGTACCCCGTTACCCCGCCCACCACTGCCCATAACATAAACCAGGGCGTAGGCAGATTTGCGGCAACGCTGGCAATGCCCGCCACCACGCAGCCCAAAAAGGCGGCAAAAGCGGCAAAGCTAGCTCGATGTTGTATGAACCACCTAATATCGGATAGTGGATCATGTGGTGGCTCACACAGACCACGCCTCATAATCAGTAGTGGTATGCCGAGCGGGGCTAGAATGAGTCCAACAATGATGGTGAGTCCGTCGCGCATGCCCTGGCCCACCACAAAAGCACTGGTGCCCAGGCCCAGTGCCGCCAGGCCAGCCCAACTCGTCCAGGCAACACGGCTACTGACACCACGCAAGGCCTGGGCAAAAATAGCTCCCCCCAGCCCAATGTTAACAAAAAAGAGCAGCACTACGGTGAGCCGCAGTGACCCAAATGGCACGCTTGCCACTGCTGCAACCAGTGCCACCAGTGTAATGAGGTGGGAAGCAGTTACCGCCGCATCAGCAGCGTCATATTCAAGCACAGTGCGATTACACATAACATCAGGCTGACGACAAAAGCCCAGGAAACGCCCATCCTCATGCGCTGCACCAGCTTCTGCCGATCAAACAGTAGCCACAGCAACACCCGTCCGTAGACAGGCTGGCTGGCGGTAAAGGTTCGGGCCAGGCCACGCCGGGCTTCTTCGTGGGTGGGTTGCCCACGCAAAGCCTCGCGGAAGGCGTCCTGGGCTTCGGCGAAACGCTCCCGTTCCAGCAAAATTAAGCCCAGACCATAGTGGGCTTCCGCCGTGATTGGGCTGGCGCGTAGGGCAATGTGGAAGGCGATTTCGGCTTCGTCGAGTTGGGCTGCCTGGTGCAGCACAAAGCCACGCCGCGCATGGAGTTGGGCCGCGTTGGGGTAGTGAATCAGGGCCACTTCGATAATCTGGAGCGCCTGGGGAAGTTCATCGTGGGCCGCAAGAAACTGGGCATAGACATCGGCGCGAAAGACCGGATCGCCGCTGGGGAGACTGTAGGCAGTCGCAAACGACTCACGGGCAGCCGGGTCGTTGTGGCTGGCCTGAAGCAGGGCCACCACCAGGTGCGCGTCGCCAAGTTGCGGGTTGAGGGCCAGGGCCTGGCGGGCGGCAGCTTCAGCCTCTGCCGTGCGACCCAGGGCACCCAGCACCCACGCGCCACACTCGTGGGCTTCGGCACTGGTAGGATCGTGGGCCAGGGCCTGCTGCACTTCGCGCAGGGCCAGCGCAGGCCTGCCGAGCTGCAACAAATCAAAGGCCCGTTGGATGTGGTTGGGTGCCGTTTCCATCACGTCACTCCCGCCGGGCACAGCCCACGGCAGCCACAAGCGCATGGTGCAGACGCATGAGGGCAACACGATGTGCTGCACGGGGAGATTATACGTGAAGATTCAACTTCCGTTTGAACACGGGGCTTGGGAGCGACTTGCGCCGCTCCCGCGTGAGTCCGTTCAGCCCCGGTGTGTGGAATAAACACCAGAGCTGAACGAGGGAGGAAGAGAACTACCGGCTCACCAGCGGCAGGTAGAGGGCAATGTTGGTGATCGTCAGCGTGCCAGGCCGGTAGACGATGGTGTAGTTGTTTGAAGTCAGGCCGCTGGCGGTGACCTGGTAGGTGCCCAACGGGCTGGTGGTGGTGGCCGTGGTGCTAAAGGTGAGCGTCCCACCAAGGGCGGCGGCGCTGTCGTTGTTCACAAAGCCCTCGTAGCGCACGCTGAAGGCCGGGTTGGGCTGGCCAACCGTGCGGCTGGCGTTGTTCACCGTCACCGTCAGGGTAGCCTTTGCCACTGGAATGGTGACCTGGGCCTGGGCAGCGCTGAAGCTGCCAGCGGCGGTGCTGGCCCGCACCGTGCAATCGCCAGCGCCAACCAGCGTCACCTCATCACCAGCAACGGTGCAGACGGTGGGCGTGGTTGAGCTGTAGCTAACCGTCTGGCCCCCGGTTGCGGTGGCGGCCACCTTGAAGGGAGCATCGCCGTAGCTCTTGGCCGTGGGCGGGTTGGCAAAGGCTACCTGCGGCACCAGCGGCAACACCTGGGCGCGGTTGCCCTGTTTGTTGTAGTGGTGCAGCAGCAGGGCACCGGTGGAGCCGTTGGCCAGGTAGTTGGCCTGGTTAAACGCCATCAGCACACTCGCGCCCGCCACGTCGGCAAAGGCCGGGGTGTTCTCAATCCCACCGCTGAAGTTCAGGCCCCGGTTGGCGAAGTCGTAGGTCAGGTAGCCGCTGGCCGGGAAGCTGTCGAAGACCTCGTCGTAGTCCGAACTGTAGCTTTCAATGCGGTAGTTGAAGCGGGTGCTACCGTTGGGCATGCCCAGATCGGCGATCTTGAGTGGCAGTACGACGATGTTGTTGTTGAAGATCGCCGTGGGCACATCCGAATTGAAGATGTTCAGCTGGCCCTGCGGTCTGGGCGCAGGGGCTGGCTCAGTAATCAAATCTTGCAGCGTGGTGATCAACACGTCGGTGCCCGTCGTCCTGGTGTTGTACAGCTCCAGGTCGTCCGTCCCGTCGCGGTCGCGGTCAATAAAGATGCTGAATTGCAGATCGCTCGACGGCGTGGTGAAGTCGCGCCATGTGGTGACGCCGAAGTAGACGTTGTCGCTGTTGGCGTTAGCGCCAATGTACTGCAAATCGGCCTTGAGTGCGGTGGGCGGTGCGCCAGCGGGCGGTGAGTCCAGCTTCGGGCTGCTGCCCTGCAGCTCAAAAGCCGTCAGCAGGGCGTTGTGCTCGTTGGGGCCACGGGGGCCAGTGGCAACCCCAGTGCCGCTGAGGGTTAGCGTTGCCGTGAAGGTCGCCTCCGTCACCAGGACGGAGGTCGCCTCCGTCGTCATGGCCGAGGCCGGGCGGGCCGTGGCATAAACCGGCACCCGCAGGGCCGTGCCGCTGGTGGGCGTCAGCGTGATGAGTCCACTGGCCTCGCTAAGCCATTGACGCGGCGCGGCGGGGGTGCCCTGGGTGTTGCTCACAGTGGTGTCGCGGCTGTTTTTCATCTGGGCCGCGTCGGCGCTCAGGCGCACCTTGAAGGTGGTTTCACCATTCGCGGGCACCGTCACCGTCGGGTCATCGGGGAAGCTGTAGCTCACACCCGGAATGGCCGTGCGCTCGTCGTAGCCGAGGGTGTAGGTCACCTCACTGGTGCCTTTGTTGACCACGCGGATGGTCTTGTCCTGGGTCAGTGTGCCCAGCACTTCGACGGCACCAAATGATACGCTCACCGCGCCGGAGGTCTCGGCGTTGTAGGCGACCACATTGTTGGCGAGGGCAGCGGTCACGTTCACCCGGCCAGCACCAACACGGGCGGGGGCCATCTTCGTGCCGCTGGTGTAGTCGAAGCCGCTGAAGAGGTCGGCGTTGGCGGTGTTCATCGCCAGGGCCTTCAGTTCCTCCACCGACCAGTCCGGTTTTGCCTCACGCAGCAGGGCCATTACCCCGGCCATGTGGGGTGCGGCCATCGAGGTACCGTTGAGGCTGCGGCCCCGGTTGCCGCTACCAGCATCAGCTGAAAAGATGCTCTGGC
>JALONX010000003.1 GCA_025454695.1 Chloroflexaceae bacterium | reverse complement strand
GCCGCCGCCGCCGATTATGCCTGGGACGACTGGCGGGCCGTGCTGGACGTGAATCTCGATGCGGTCTGGGCGCTGTGCCAGGCAGCGGGCAGGCCCATGCTGGCCCAGGGCCGGGGCAAAATCATCAATATCGCGTCGCTGCTCACCTTTCAGGGCGGCATTCGAGTGCCTGCCTACACGGCAGCCAAACATGCAGTGGCCGGGCTAACCAAAGCGCTGGCCAACGAGTGGGCTGACCAGGGCATCAACGTCAACGCCATCGCCCCCGGCTACATGGCCACCGACAACACCAAAGCCCTGCGCAACGACCCGGATCGCTCCCGCCAGATCGGCGAACGCATCCCGGCGGGGCGTTGGGGTACGCCTGAAGATCTGGCGGGCGCTGCCGTGTTTCTGGCTTCGCGGGCGAGCGACTATGTGCATGGCCATGTGCTGGTGGTGGATGGCGGCTGGATGGCACGTTAACCAGCGGAGTTGAGAGGTTGTCTGCAACGACTCTCACAAAGGCACAAAGAATCGTAGATAGGCCTACCGCTGTAAGTACTTCGTGCCGTTGCGCACGCTACAAAAACAGCCTGTTCAAACAGCTTTTGAGAAAGTGAGTACGTTGTGCCTGACCAACATACCTTTGCTATTTCCCTTGATCTTGCCGGGGCTGCTCCCGTGCTGCACCACGGCGGCGTGGCCTGCTGGCTCGACGCCGCCGACCCTGCCACGGTGTGCGTGCTGGCCAGTGCCACCAGCCCGGTGCTGGCCACGTTTGCCGGAACATGCGAACCAGTTGATGGCGGCGTGCTGCTGCGTGGCCCCGCCAATGCCGCCAACGCCAGAGCGCTGCGGGCGGCGCTGCCCTGGCTTCAGCCCCAGCCCCTGGGCCTGGCCACCTCTGCCGGGTTGGGCGACCGCCTGGGCCTGGCCACGCCCGGCCATGCCCGTGCCCTGCGGGCGGTGGGCGGCGGCATCGCCCCGGTGTTTGCCCAGCAGTCCATCCGCGAGAATGCCCGCACAGGCCGCAGCCCCCAGCAGGTGCTTGACGAGGCGACCTGGGGTGCCCTGGCCGCTGGTTGGGGCGAGCCGCTGGGTGCCGACGCCGATCACCTCAAGACAACTGACGATATTGATGTATGCGCCGCCGCTGGCTTCACTACCTTCACCCTTGATCCGAGTGCCTTTGTGGATAGTGCCGCCGACAGCGATGAGGCCGCCATGTTGGAGCGCAAGGTGGCAGCGCTGCCCTGGCCGCAGCTAGAAAGCTCGCCCGCCGACCTGCGCTACCGCTATGCTGGCCGCACGATTGACCTGGGCTTGCGTGGTTTCTACATGGCTGAGTCCGAGGTGTTGCGGGCCGCTGCCAAATATGGCCGGGCCGTGGCCCACCTGGCCATGCTTCATCGCCACCTGGCCGCCAAAGGCCTGCCGTTTGAACTAGAAATTTCAATTGACGAGACCGAAACGCCCACCACGCCCGCCGAGCATATCTACATGGCGCTGGAGTTGCGCCGCCTGGGGGTGGGCTGGGTGGGCATGGCCCCGCGTTTTGTGGGCCGCTTTGAAAAAGGAGTAGACTACCAGGGCGACCTGAAGGCGTTGCAGGCCGACCTGACAGCCCACGCCCTGGTGGCCCGCGCCCTGGGGCCATATAAGCTCAGCCTCCACTCCGGCTCCGACAAGTTCAGCGTCTACCCGCTGATTGTGGCTGCCACCAACGGACTCGTGCATCTCAAAACCGCTGGCACCAGCTACCTGGAAGCGTTGCGGGTGGTCGCCAGCGCCGACCCTGGCCTGTTTCGTAGCATGGCCGCCCTGGCCCGCGCCCGCTACCCTGAAGATCGGCAGACCTACCATGTGTCGGCCCAGTTGGAGCGCATGGCTGACCCCACCGATATGCCTGATGCGGCGCTGCCCACCCTGCTTGACCAGTTTGATGCCCGGCAGATTCTGCATGTCACCTTTGGTTCGGTGCTAGCGGACCACGGGGCAGAACTGCGGGCGCTGCTAGCGGCCAACCGCGCCGCCTATGCCGCCACGCTGGAACGCCACTTCATCCGCCACCTGGAACCGTTTGCGCGGAGGCAGCCATGAGCGCAACTCGTTTCGACATTCGTGGCCAGGTGGCGGTGGTAACGGGTGGTAGCGGCGTGTTGGGCAGCGCCATGGCCCATGGTCTGGCGGCAGCTGGCGCGGCAGTGGCCGTGCTGGGGCGGCGGCTCGCCCCGGCTGAGTCTGTCGCCGAGGCCATTCGGGCTGTGGGCGGCAGCGCCATGGCCATCGCCGCCGATGTGTGCGACCGCGAAGCCTTGCGCCATGCTGCGGCCCAGATCGAAGCCAACTTCGGCCCGGTGGACATGCTGGTGAATGGCGCGGGTGGCAATCGCCCTGGAGCCAGAACCTCACCCGACACCAGCTTTTTCGACCTCGACCCGCTGGCGCTGCGGGAGGTGGTTGAGCTGAACTTCGACGGCACCCTGGCCGCCTGCCAGATGTTTGGGCGCGGCATGGCCGAGCGGGGGCGCGGCTGCATCGTCAACATCAGCTCGATGTCGGCTATGCGTCCGCTAAGCCGGGTGGTGGGCTATGGCGCGGCCAAAGCAGCGGTAGACAACTTCACCCGCTGGCTGGCGGTGGACATGGCCCGCAACTACAGCGCCGCCATCAGGGTCAACGCGATTGCGCCGGGCTTCTTTCTCACCGAGCAGAACCGCGACCTGTTGACTGAGCCGAGCAGCGGCAGACTCACGCCACGGGGCGAGACGATTCTGGCCCACACCCCCATGGGCCGCTTCGGCCAGGCCGACGACCTGGTGGGCACCCTGCTCTGGCTGGTCAGCCCGGCGGCGGCCTTTGTCACTGGGGTGGTGGTACCAGTTGATGGCGGCTTTTCTGCCGATAGCGGCGTGTGAACAAGTGCCGAGTGCCGAGTGCCGAGTGCCGAGTGCTTACAGGCTGACCGAAGACCGAAGCCAAACAAGTGACCGTGATAATGTTTTTTTTGCAATCCTTTGCGAGCTTTACGGCCCTTCGATGCCGGTTTCCGAGCTTGACGAGGAGCAGGACAGGCTTTGCGAGAGCTTTTCTGGTGATGTTTAGAGGAGGCGGGTGATGATCGTTGGTGCTGGTTCCGCCATGCAAACGTTGAGCGATGCGCAGGTGGCCGGGCTGCTGGCCGAGGGCCTTGGCCCGCTGGCCCTTGATGGGCGGCGCGTGCTGGTGATTATTCCCGATGCTACCCGCACCGCCCCCATTCCGCTGCTGTTTCACACCCTCTGCGCCACGCTGGCCAGCCGGGTGCAGCGCCTCGATTTTCTGATCGCCCTTGGCACGCACCCGCCGATGGACGAAGCCGCCATTGACAAGCTGGTGGGCATGCCAGCACCGGAGCGGGTCGCCCGTTTTGCAAACGTGGCCGTGTTGAACCATGCCTGGGATTGTCCCGAGGAGCTTGCCACCCTCGGCACGTTGCCCGCCGATGAATTGGCCAGACGCACGGGTGGCCTGCTGGCCCGGCCTACGCCGGTGCGGGTCAACCGGGCGATCTTCAACTACGACCAGCTGCTGCTGTGTGGGCCGGTGTTTCCCCACGAAGTGGCGGGCTTTTCCGGCGGGGCCAAATATCTCTTCCCTGGCATTGCCGGGCCGGAGATTATAGATGCAACGCACTGGCTGGGGGCGCTAGGCACCAGTATTGCCACCATCGGTGTGAAGGACACGGCGGTGCGACGGGTGATTCACATGGCGGCGGGCCTGGTGCCGGTGCCCATGTGTTGCATCGCCCTGGTGCTGAAGGGCACAGCGTTGCACGGGCTATACATCGGCCCGCACGAGCAGGCCTGGAGTGCCGCCGCCGATCTGTCGGCCCAACTCAACATTGTCTGGAAGCCACGCCCATTTCAGCGGGTGCTGGCGCTGGCCGCGCCCAAATATGCCGATCTCTGGACGGCGGCCAAGGCGATGTATAAAACTGAGCCGGTGGTGGCCGATGGCGGCGAGGTGATTATCTATGCGCCGCACATTAGCGAGGTCTCCTACACTCACGGTCAGTTGATTGACCGGGTTGGCTACCATGTGCGCGACTATTTTGTGGGCCAGTGGGAGCGTTTTGGCCACCTGCCCGGCGGCGTGCTGGCCCACAGCACCCACGTGAAGGGCCATGGCAGCTACGACTCGGCCACTGGCGTTGAAACGCCCCGCATCACCGTTACGCTGGCCACCGCCATTCCCGAGGAGCGCTGCCGCCGCATCAACCTGGGCTACTGCGACTACCGCACCCTCGACCCGGCGGCCTGGGCCGGGCGCGAAGACGACGGGCTGCTGCTGGTGGAGCATGCGGGGGAGGTGTTGTATCGGCTTGGGGAACGCTGAATGCTGAGCGACGCCTGCTGATACAATGCGCCTGGGCGACGGATGGTGTATTGCGGGCGCTGCGCCCCGCACCCCGTCGATGGGGCCAGCCCCCTCGACCCCCGTTGGGGAACTGCGTCCCCCAAACCCCCGCATGTGAGTCCCGTGGCAGCGACACGCCAGGTCGCGGATGCCTTGCCTGTACCCATACGGTTAGAGTATGCTGAAGTCTGGTTCACACTTGTACAACTAACACTATGATGAACACATCTCTTTCCCAACAAGCAGCCACCCCCCTGGTGCTGAGCCTGGACATCGGCTCTTCCTCCACCCGCGCGCTGGTGTACGATGCCCTCGGTCGCAAGGTGCAGGGCAGCCTGGCCAGCCGCCCGGCGGCGTTCCGTGCCACGGCTGACGGTGGGTTTGAGGACGATGCTCCGGCAGCCCTGGCCCGTGTGATCGCCTGCGTTGATGAATGCCTGGAGCGCGTGGGCACAGCGGCAGGCCAGATTGGCGCGGTGGCCTGGGCTAGCTACGCGGCGAGTCTGCTGGGGCTAGATGCCCAGAACCAGCCATGCACCCCTGTCTACCCCTATGCCGAGGGCCGCAGCACGCCCGACGCAACGCAACTGCGGGCCGAACTCGACGAGGCGGCAGTGTGGGAACGCACCGGTTGCCCGCTGCGCCCGGCCTACCATCCCGCCCGGCTGCGCTGGCTGGCCCGCACGCAATCCACCGTCTACGCTCGTGTGTGTCGCTGGGTGTCGCTGGCCGAGTATCTGCGTCTCCAGTTATGTGGCACGCCTGGACTCACCCACTCGTTGGCCGCGTGGAGTGGCCTGCTCAACCGCACAACCCTCGACTGGGATGACGAGTTGCTGGCCGCCCTGGCGCTGCCACGGGAACAACTCACAGCACCGAAAAGTGTAGCGGCGAGCGCGGGCCGACTCACGGCGACCTATGCGCGGCGCTGGCCTGCTCTAGCCGAGGTGCCCTGGTTTGGGGCGGTAGGCGATGGGGCGGCGGCAAATGTGGGCAGCGACTGTGTGGAGCCGGGGCGGGTGGCGCTGACGGTGGGAACAACGGCGGCGCTGCGGGCAGTGTTGTCCCATGTGGCTCAGGTGCCGCCGGGCCTGTGGTGCTACCAGGTTGACCGGGGGCGGGCGCTGTTGGGCGGGGCCACTAGCGAGGGCGGCAACCTCTACCACTGGCTCACGAGCCTACTGCGGCTGGGCGATTCACAGGCGATAGAGGCAGCGTTGGCAGCAGCCGAGCCAGACGGCCACGGACTGACCATGCTGCCGTTTGTGGCGGGCGAACGTAGCCCCGGCTATGCGGGAGATGTGGGTGCGAGTATGGTGGGCCTGCGCCTGGGCACTACGTCGCTAGACATCCTCCAGGCCGGTCTGGAAGCGGTGGCCTACCGTCTGGCGCTGATCGCCCGCCGCCTGCTGCCCGCCACTGGCCACCCGTCGCCACTGTTTGTGGGTACCGGCGGTGCGTTGCTGGCCTCGCCCGCGTGGGCACAGCTCCTCGCCGACGTGCTTGGCGCACCGCTAGCGCCTTCCGCTGAAGAAGAGGCCACTGCACGGGGCGCGGCTCTGCTCGCGCTCGAAAACCTGGGCTGCCCGCCAGTGCCGCCTGCGCCGCTGGAACATGTGCTTCAGCCCTCGCCTGAACGCCACGCCCGCTACCAGGCTGCCATCGCACGACAGGTGAGTCTGTATGAGCGGCTGGTTGCGTCGTGAGGATTGACGATTGACGATTGACGATTGACGATTGACGATTGACGATTGATAGTGAGATTACGGATTACGGATTACGGATTACGGATTACGGATGCTGACTTCCTCGTGCCAGGCTTTGAGCCACGCCATCACACTGGTAAATTTGCTGGCAGGCAGGTTTTTGTAGCTGGTGATGCCCTGCTGGCGGTAGAGTTCGGCATAGACGCGCTGGTAGCCGTTGGCGACGCCGCTCTGTTGCAGGGCGTGGGCGACGGTTTTCACCGCCAGGGCTACTTCGGCGGCCTGCTCTTCGGTGATGGCGCTAGAAAACACCTGCTCTTCCAGTACGCCCAGTCGCACCTGCACAGCGGTTACATCGCGTTGGAGGTCGCGCACCACCAGAGCGGCTTTGTCCATCCGCCGGATAAGAGCAATCTGTTCCTCGGCCATGCGCTGCATCGCCTGGGACTGAGCAATGATCTGCTCGAGCTGGGCAATGGCCAGGCCGCTTTCTCCGGTTGGCGGCGGTTCTTCGATCAAAATCTGTGGCTTGAAGGCGTTCCATAACACAGCGGCAGCTTCCCGCTGATAGCGCACGAGCTTTTCACGAACGGTTTCGTCTTTAATGCGATTCGCTTGAAGGCTAGCCAGCCAGAGGGGCAGGAGATCCAGTCGTAGACATTGGGCTTCCTGGGGGCCACCATCGGTTTGCAGCGTCAGGGTCTGAAAGCCTTCATTCAAAATAGTATGGCTCTGAATACGGCGCACCTGCGAATAGCGTACCAGCCGCAAGTTCTCACAGAGGCGAGCAAAGGCGACGAAGATTGCGCCCTCGTTCTGTTGGGTGGCAACAAGCTCATCCTCATAAAATCGAATGATCCGTTGGGGTAGGATGGTCATATGTTACTACTTTCTTCAAAAGGGGGCTTCATATGAAGCCCCCTTTGACTCTTCTTATTGGGAGTTGCGGTGTGCCTGTTCGCAGGGTCGGCTGCGTGACACCGCAGCCGCAGCGCCACCAGTGCAGCGCCCGCCGCACTGGTGGTGGGTCGTAGCATGCCCGGCAGCGTCTTCATCGGGTCTCTTCAAAAATCAGCACGGCGTAGGCGTCTTTCGGGGCCATGCCAGCCCGCGCCGCATAGGTATGGGCCAGCTTCCATGCGGTTTTACGCTGCATGCCGCCCCGGCGCTCAGGATGCTGGCCGGGGTTGAGCAGAGCGTAGATGGTGGCCTTTGCCACGTCTGCCGTTTCTGCAAACTCCGCAATCGAAAAACCAACCTGGGCTACCAGATCGGGAAACTCCGGGTTGAGGCGAATCATGGTGCGCTGCCGTGGTGTCGGCGTTTCGGCAACGACGGTCTGGTCAGGCATCAGACTTCCTTCTCTAGTTCATTGATACAGCAATTCTATGATGATTGTGGATTATAACATATGTTTCAAAACGGCTGTAGACAACGCGACGGCCTGATAGCTTGCAATTTCCGCCCTACCTAGTTGTACATAACAGTGTCTGTACATACAGACAGTTGTACATTATTTCACAATTGTCTGTATGTACAGACAGTATGCAACTTTAAGCAACCGTCACCGTCTAACGTCATAGTGGTATTTCACACAGAACAGGTGATGTTATGGAAGCAATCAGTGGGCTGCTTTCGGCCTTTGGCCTTTCCACCGCTGCCGGGTTAAACGCCTACTTGCCGCTGCTTACGGTGGGCGTGCTGACCAGGCTCGGCGTTATTCAGCTGGCGTCGCCGTTCGATTGGCTGGCGCACCCGATCGTGCTGCTGATTATTGCGGCCCTGGCGGTGCTGGATTTTGTCGGCGACAAGGTGCCCGCCGCCGACTCGGTGCTGCACGCGGTGGGCGTGGTGATTCACCCGATTGCCGGGGCGATTTTGTTTCTCTCGGCCAATAGCGAGCTTGGCACGGTTCACCCGCTGCTGGCGGGGCTGGCGGGCGTGGTGCTGGCAGGTGGAACGCACCTGGCGCGGGCCAGCGTGCGCCCGGTAGCAACGGCAGCTACAGGCGGCACCGCCAACCCGGTGCTGAGTCTGATTGAAGACGGCATTGCGCTGGTGGTTTCGGTGCTGGCGGTGCTGCTGCCGGTGCTGGCGGCGCTCTTTGTGGCGTTGCTGGTCTTTATCCTCTGGCGCACGCTGCCCCGGCTCATGCGCCCCTGGCGCGAACGGGAGCGGGCTGCCCGCCTGAACTGATCCGCAAAGAAGCGCGAAGAGATGCGGAGGGTGCGAAGAGTTGTTATTACGAATTACGCAGTACGTTTCACGCTTCACGCTTCACGTTTACCCATCAAGCACTTCCCGCACCTTCGCGGCCAGTTGCTCTGGCTGGAACGGTTTGGCTAGAAAGGGGTAGGGCTGGCTGGTCGGCTTATGTTGCGTTAGCTCGCCCACATAGCCCGACATAAGCAGGATTTTGGTGCTTGAATTGCGCTCTTGCAACCGCTGCACCAGGGCCAACCCGCCGAGTTGCGGCATCACCAGGTCGGTAAGCAGCAGGTCAACCTGTTGCCAGTTCCGCGCTTCCAGCTGCGCCAGGGCTTCGTTGCCATTGCTCGCTTCCACCACGGTGTAGCCGTTGTCGCAGAGCACACGGGCGGCCACCTGCCGCACCGAAGCGTCATCCTCCACCAACAACACTGTTTCCGAACCGCAGTAGTTGGCGCAGGGCGGCCTGGCCTCGCTCTCGGTCATGGCGGCCCCAGTGGCCCTGGGCAGCGCAATGCGAAAGGTGGTGCCCAGGCCGAGTTTGCTGGTGCAGCTAATGCTGCCGCCATTTTGCCGCACAATGCCGTAGCTGGTGGCCAACCCCAGGCCTGTGCCTTTACCGCCATCTTTGGTGGTGAAAAACGGCTCGAACACCCGCGCCAGCACATGGTCGTCCATGCCAATGCCAGTGTCGGTGACGGTGCAGACAACCATGGGCAGGCCTGTGGCCACATCCCGCTCCAGATTCTCAATGCTGATTGTCAGGCGTCCGCCGTTGGGCATGGCATCGCGGGCGTTTACCACCAGGTTCAGCACCACCTGCTCCAGCTGGCTTGGGTCAAGCAGCACAGGCCAGATCTCATCGCTGGCAAGCACGCTTAATTCCACATCGTCCCCCAGCACGCGGCGCATCATGCGCTCCATGTCGAGCACAAGGTTGTCGAGGCGGACAAGGCGCAATTCGCCGGGCTGGCGACGGGCAAAGGCCAGTAGTTGCCCGGTGAGGCGGCTGGCCCGTTCCGAAGCCCGTATGGCTTCCTGCAAGTCTTCGGCAGGGCCAGAAGCACTGGGCAGCGACTCAAGGGCCATATTCACATAACCCACAATCACCGTCAGCAGATTGTTAAAATCGTGGGCAATGCCCCCGGCCATGCGCCCGATGCTTTCCATCTTCTGGGCCTGCAAAAACTGCCCTTCCAGCTCCTTCCGCTCGGTAATCTCGTCAACTAGCAAGCCGACGCCAATCGGCTGTTGGGCCAGTTGCACCGGGTAGCAGCTGATGTTGAAGCTACGGGGGCGGGTGCCATTTTCGGTGCAAATCTCGCGGTTGAGCAGGGGTGCAGCGCTGCTGTGAGTCTGTTGCACCCACAAGGCCAGGTGCAGATTGTGGTTGTGCTGCGAGCTGTGCATGGGCTGATCGAGCAGTTTGCTTGATGGCTGGTCGTATAAATTGGCGAAAACCTGGTTCACCCGGCGGTAGTGACCCTGCTGATCAACAAAGGCAAAGCCGATGGGCAGTTGGGTCAGCAGCGAGTCGAGTTGGGCCAGCGTTTCGGCCTGCATGTGTTGGGCTTGCTGCCGTTCGGCGACGGTGGCTGCCAGCAGCAACCCCAGCACGCTCACCACTGCCGTAAACGTGTTGAGATAGATCAGGTTTTCTTGCACGCTGCCACGGGCAAAGGGGCCAAAGCCGCTGCTGGTGAAGTAGACCGCCACCGCTGTGAGCAGCAAGGTGAGCATGGTGGTGCCCCGACTGCCAAAACGAAAGGCAGCCCAGATCAGGCCGGGCATTAGAAGATATGAATAGTCGGGCGAGACGGTGAAGGAAAAGAGACAAAGCACCAGGGTCACGGTGAGCAAGACGGCGGCTTCTAGCCATTGTACCTGTGTGAGGCGGGGGAGTGGATGCCGTAGCCAGGCCAGCAGCAGTGGTGCAACCACCAGCGTGCCCAGGCTGTTGCCGCTTGACCATGTGACCCAGATGCCGGGAAGTGCAGCCAGCGGGGCCTGCCCCGTTGCAAGGTAGGCGCTGCTGGCCAGGCTGGCCCCAACGGCGGGCGCAGCAAACCCGGCCAGCAGTACCAGCAGGCCCATGTCGTAGACGCGGTGGGGAGATGGCAGGCCGTGCAGTAGCCGTTGGAGCCAGAAAGCGGCCAGCAGCACTTCCACCGTTGAGGCGGTTGCCACGCCCAGCGCCAGCGGCAGGGGAAAGTTGAGCAGCAGGGCGACGATGAAATCGCCCAGGGCAATACCCGGCCAGAACCGCAAACCGAAACGTAATAGGGCAACCAGCACCACGCCCGAAAGGGGCCAGATGGGGGAAACTTTGCCAACGTTACCAGCAAAGAAGAGACTTAACTCGGCAATGCCAACATAGAGTGCAGCAAACCCAAGCACAGCGGCAAGATAGAGCGCCAGGGGACGATACGACGATGCCATGCCTCGCTCCTCTCGTTGCGTTGAATGCCAGACCAAAGTATAGCATGGCGCTACGCAAAGTGGGGCCAAAGCACGACAGACATTTCTGTACACGGGGCACAGGGGTGGAGATTGGAGATTGGAGATTAGCGATTGGGGATTGGAGATTAGCGATTAGCGATTGGTTTCTTTCTAATCGCTAATCTCCAATTGCTGAACGCTATCTATTTAGCGTGCCAGCAGCGAGATGTTGGACTCCTGGCCTACCTCTGCGTCGCGGTAGAGGTAGAGCAGGCCGATCTGCGAGGGTGAAGCCTCCGCGCCACCACCCGGCTGCTCATAGCGCAGCAAGAATTGGTTGCGCGGGTTGATGGTGAAGGTCTGCGTCGTCGGGGCGAAGCGGGGCAGGTCGGATTGATAGGTGTGGTAGCTGCCGTTCGCCGGTGAGATGTCGGTAGCCTGGCCAGTGAAGTAAGCATCCACCGCCAGCACCTGGAAGTTGAAGGGTTGGCCAACGTCTACATCAACCGCCCCGGCAGGAACCGACAGAATCCAGTTCTGCGAGTTGGGGCTGGAGTTGGTGAAGAAGTAGGGCCGCAGCGGGCGCGTGCCGTCCGCCGGGTTTACGTCGGCCACAAACACGGCGTTGCGTCCGTCGCTGGCGTTCAGGGCCAGGTCGCCGTTGAAGACCACATAGTCATCCACGCCGTCGCGGTTCGAGTCGATGTAGACATCGAACTCAACGGGGTAGTTGTGCGAGGTGCGGAACGGCTTGTCGTACACCGTAATGCCGAATTCGAGCACGCTGTCGTTGTTGGGGAAGCCCAGATTGGCCCCCTGGCCCGGCACGTACACGCAGCGCACGCCCACTTCCTTCAGGTCAATCGCCGTCTGGTTCAGGCCGGGGATAATGCCGGGCGAGTAGTCCGTCACCAGACAGTTGCCGAACTCGTCGCGCACGTCACACTGGTTGGGGCTAATGTCCACCAGCGAGAAGACCTCGGTTGCCCCGGCCTTGTTGCGCCCGGCGTTAAACAGCCGCACCTGCTGCTGGCGCGTGTTGGTGTTGAGCACCGTGTTGCCAGCGGCCTTCTTGGGCAAAATCTGCCAGGGCATGCGCACCAGGTTGCCCGCCCCACCGTTGATGGTCAGAAAGCCGTCGTACTCGAAGATGGTCAACGTCGGGCATGTGGCCGGGTCGTTGCAGTAGATGTTGGTGCCGCTACCGCCCGCTTCGCCCGCGTTGAGCGTCCAGTCGCGCAGGTTGCGCGCATTGACGTTGATAGTCACATCCACCAGTTTGGCGAAGGGCACATCCACCGAGACATTTTCCGCCGAAATGGGGGCGGCGGGCTGCAGCGTGAAGCGGGCCGGTGAGGCCGTGACACGCACGCCCTTGTTCTCATCGTCAGCGTAGCGGAAGGCGCTGCTGAGATTGTAGCTGCGGGGCTGACCACTCATGTTGAGGATGAGGACTTTGCGGGTTTCGCGCATGGTGCCGGAAACGCCATCGTAGCCAAACGAGAGGCTCCCGCTGACGCGGTTCCAGGCTCGGAAGAACTCGTTGCCGAAGTCCCCCGCCACGATACAGTCGTGGGAACCGTTGTAGTATTCCGGTGTCACCAGCCCGATCAGCGCGTTGAGGTAGCCAGCGGTGGGCGGTGTGCTCACGGTGCAGAAGTCATCCCGCTCCCAGCCGTCAACGGCGAAGTTGTAGAGGTCGGTGACATCAATGGCGATGGTGCTGCTGGCATAGGCCGCCAGCGCATCCACCCGGCCCGCCCCTTGCAGGGTGATGGGCGCGAGAAAGCCACTACCACCGTTGGCCGCGCTCCCACCGATAAAGGTGTTGGGGTTGGCCGTGTTCATCAGCATGGCTCGCACCAGGTTCGCCACCGAAAGGCCCGGCACCACCACGCCCGGGTTAGCATCACGCAGAATACCAGCCCGTTCTAACTTTTCGATCATCAGCGCTGCTGCGCCCGACACCATGGGGGCTGCGCCCGAGGTGCCGCCAAAGGCTTCCTTTTCGTTGCCGCTCCCGGCGATAGCCGAAACGCTGGCACCAGGGGCCGCAATGTCCGGCTTGATGCTGCCATCGGCGATGCGGGGGCCACGGGACGAGGTCGCCACAATGTCATCCTGCAGGGCGATGAAGCTCTCGTTCGAGGCCGAGGCCGTCTGGCCCAGCTGGGCCTTGAGCAGGTTGCCATCGTTCTGGGTGATCGTCAGGGTGGGCGCAGTGACGCTGCCACCACCAAAGCCCAGCACTGGCGGCGTGTTGGAGAACTGGTTGTTGGCCACCAGCACCATCACCGCTCCGGCAGCCGCGCCGTTGGAACCCTTGATGCTCACCGCGCAGCCGCCCCGGTCTACCAGCAGCACGCGACCGGCGAGCGAGCCAGGTGCGAAGGCCGTGCAGCCCAGCAGGTTGCCGCCCGCGCCGTTGCCATACTGCACGGCACCGCTCACGCCGGGGGCGGCGGGCAGTGGCGGCGACCATGGCTGCAAGAAGCCCGGCACACTGTCGCTGCCGATATTGATGCGGAACAGTTTGTCCGACGGTACGGTGCTCTGGGCCACGCTAATGGTACCATCAGCTGCCGAAGGCGAACCAACGATGTAGGGCTTGTCGGCACTGTTGCCCGCCGAAACCACCACCACCGAGCCGTAGAAGCTGGCGATGTTGCTGAAGTGGGTCAGGTCGTCCTCAGCCTGGCCGTAGGGCGAGCCGAGCGACATGTTGATCACGTCCGCCGGGTCGAAGGTGGTGCAGCCCTCGTCCTTCATCGGGTCGCACGCGCCATAGTCCGAGTTGTCCAGGTCAAGGGCGTCGTCAACCGCCAGCAACAGCGCCAGGCCGTTGCACGAGCTAGAAACGGCGCTACAGGCCTTGAAGCCCCAGATGTTGACACCGGGAGCAACGCCCTGGTCGCCTGCGCCGGGGGTTGTGGGCAGGCCACCAATGATGTCGGCCACATGGGTGCCGTGGCCTTCAAAGTCAATCGGGTTGGCATCGGGTTCGATGGTGCTGCTAAACACCGGCCAGCCCTCGCCCACCCAGTCGGTGCCGCCCTTCACTTTCAAAGCGTTCGGGCCAATCAACTCCGGGTCAGGGTCACTGCTGTGGGCTGTACAGGCCGGGTTGGGGCTGCCGTTGGGCAGGCTCGGCTCAATATCTGGCGCACCACAGTAGGCCGTCAGGTAGGCTTCGCGGGTGCCGGGGCCGCCCAATTTGGCATGGGTAAAGTCCACCCCTGAGTCGATCACGGCCACATCCAGGCCCTGTCCCGTCAGCGGGTGCCGTCCGGTGATGCCCGCCTGCTGCAGCGGCGTCGCACCAATCCAGGGCACGGTGTCGGTCAGGTCGAGCTGGTAATCGCCCACCGTTCGCACCGTCACCACGTTGCTAATTTTGCTCAGCTCATCCAGGCGGCTAGCGTCAATCGCCACGGCCAACCCGGCGGAGACATGGGTAAAGCGCCCCACGACGTTGCCGCCGAGGGCCTGCACCTGGGGAATCACCTGGTTCTGCTTGTCACGGATTTTTTGGACATGGGCCTGGCGCTGCTGGTGAGTCCAGAAGCGGCCCACGGTGGCCAGGGGCTGCTCATTGATATGGACGACGACATTCACCGGGCCACTCTTCTGGCTGGTGGGCCGTTGAGTCCAGGTTTGCGTGTCGGCACCTGGAATAAGCTGGAATTGGGGGGGGAGATCCGGCACGGTCTGGGCGGCAACGGAGCGCGGGGTCGCTAGTCCGCCCATCATGCCAACGACAAGGGCTGTGCCAGCGACAGCGCTGGCCCATTTCGTTAGACGAGATAGCACGTAACCCTCCTTACAGGTTGTGAATACGCAAGACAACAATGGGTTCAGGCGGGCCAACTCTCCCAAATTGGTCGCCCGAGGTACATGGAACGCAACGACCTCCTTTCCCTGACTAAGGGGTGGTCACCTGGCACGTTTTTTCCAACACGATCTGGTAGCCTGACGGTTGTAGGTACTTCTCAACGATACGCTATTTGAACTATTCATGTCAATTAACATTTTTTATAGAATTTCAACCCCGATGAATAAACTGCTTGACATACAAAGATAAACGCGCTTTTGTGCTTTGTGATGAACTAAAACTGGCCTAACACGTGGGGAGGCTAAAACAAAGAAAACAGGTAAAATTTACAATCTTGTCATTTTCGCCCTTCTCCACCTCAAGTGCGTAATCGGATATAGCAAAAATAGGGTATACTTGCCCCGTCATCTCGTGTTAAAACTATGAAATAGTTGCAAGTTTGCAGCCATTCTTGCGTGGTTTCTCCGCCTGCCAGCGGCCTGACTGTCAGAAATGTTGACTCATTCGCAGTTGGTATAACTCATGATGTCAACTACTTAACGGCCCGGTAGAAACCTGCGAAGGGATGTAGTAGGAACCATGGAGCAGCAGGAAACACTGGTTGAGGTATTGCGCTGGCGGGCCACACACCAGCCTGAGCAAATCGTCTACACCTTTCTGGATGACGGGGGCGAGGAAGATGAGCGCATTTCATTTGCCGAGCTAGACCGGCGGGCACGGGCAATTGCGGCCCAACTGCAACCCCTGGCCGCCCCCGGCGAACGGGCCTTGCTGCTCTACCAGCCAGGCCCGGCCTACATCGCGGGCTTTTTTGGCTGCCTCTACGCCGGGGTGGTGGCCGTGCCCGCTTACCCGCCCAACCCCATGCGCATGGTGCGCACCCTGCCGCGCCTCCAGGCGATTGCCGCCAATGCCCAGGCCCGCGTGGCCCTCACCACGGCGGGCATTCTCAGTCTGGCCGAGTCGGTGTTTGAAGATGCGCCCGACCTGGCCGCCCTGCGCTGGCTGGCCACCGACAATCTGCCGTCGGACAGCGAGTCCACATGGCAACCTCCGTTGGTGAATGGCGACACACTAGCCTTTCTGCAATACACCTCTGGCTCCACCGGCACGCCCAAAGGGGTGATGCTGACCCACGCCAATCTGCTGGCCAACTCCACCTTGATTGCCGATGCTTTTAACCTGGCCCAGGGCAACATAGGGTGTTCCTGGCTGCCGCCCTACCACGACATGGGCCTGATCGGCGGGCTGTTGCAGCCAGTGCATATTGCTGCCCACTGTGTGCTGATGTCGCCGATGGCCTTTTTGCAACGGCCTATGCGCTGGTTGCAGGTTATTTCTCGCTATGGCGTGCAGGTGAGCGGCGGGCCAAACTTCGCCTACGATCTCTGCGCCCGCAAAGCCACGCCCGAACAGCTCGCCGGGCTAGATTTAAGCACCTGGCGGTTAGCCTTCAACGGGGCCGAGCCGGTGCGGGCCGAAACCCTGCAACGCTTCAGCGCCACCTTTGCATCATGCGGTTTTCGCGCCGAAGCTTTTTACCCCTGCTACGGTCTGGCCGAAGGCACCCTTTTCGTTTCTGGCGGCACGGCGGGGGTCGCCCCGGCTACCCTGAGCGTGGACGCCGATGCCCTGGGGCGCAATCTGGTTGTAGTAAGTTCAACGCAGAGTCGCAGAGATGCAGAGTCTGCCCTGAGCATTGTCGAAGGGAAGCAGAGCGATACTGATACCTCTGCGTCTCTGCGTCTTAGCGCCTCTGCGTTAAATCAAATAACGTTAGTCAGTTGTGGCTATGCCCGCCCTGGCCAGCAGCTGGCGGTTGTTGACCCGGAAACGCTGGCCCCCCGCCCGCCCGAGGGCGTGGGCGAGATCTGGGTCAGCGGGCCGAGCGTGGCCCAGGGCTACTGGGAGCGCCCCGCCGAGAGCGAGCAGACCTTTCATGCACGGGTTGCCGAGGGTGGCGCAGAACCGTTTTTGCGCACCGGTGACCTGGGCTTTGTGCATGGCGGGCAGCTCTACGTCACCGGGCGGCTGAAAGACCTGATTATTATTGATGGGCGCAACCACTACCCGCAAGATATTGAAACCACGGTGGAAACTAGCCACCCGGCCATACGCCAGGGCTGCATCGCCGCCTTCGCGGTTGAAGTCAACGGCGAGGAGCGCCTGGTTGTCGCCGCCGAAGTCGAGCGCAGCTTCCAAGCGGCCCAACGGCGCGAGAGCGGCCCCACGCGCCAGGAGGTCGTCACCGCTGTGCGCCGGGCCATTGCCGACACCCACGATCTGCGGGTGCATGCGGTGGTGCTGCTAAAAACTGGCTATATTCCCAAAACCTCCAGCGGCAAAATTCAGCGCCACGCCTGTCGCGCCGGGTTCCTCGCTGGCACGTTAGATGAGCTGGAGGAGCCGTGATGGAGGATCGCAGCCCTCGCAGCGGTCAAGACTCACTCCCCCGTTCGGAGATTGCGCGCCCCAGACCTGATGCCAACGCCATTCAATCCTGGTTAGTGGCCCAGATCGCCGATCTGATCGCGGTTGAACCCGCTGAGATTGACGCCCACACGCCCCTCGACAGCTTTGGCCTTTCCTCCCGCGAAGCCGTGAGTCTGTCTGGCGACCTGGAGGAGTGGCTTGGTGCGACCCTCTCGCCCACCCTGATCTACGAACATCCCACCATCGCTGCCCTGGCCGCGCACCTGTCCGAGCCGGGCACAAACGCAGCAGGCATCAACGCAGAGGCGCAGATACCCAGAGACGCAGAGGCTCCTGCTGATAGCTCAGCACTCAGCACTCAGCACTCAGCACTCGCCATCGTCGGCATTGGCTGCCGCTTTCCGGGGGCCGCTGGCCCTGCGGCCTTCTGGCGGCTGCTGCACGATGGTGTGGATGCGATTAGCGAGGTGCCGCCGGAGCGCTGGAGCCTGGACGAGTTCTACAGCCAGCAGGTGCAGCCCGGCAAGATGACCACCCGCTGGGGCGGGTTCCTCGAACGGGTAGACGAGTTTGACGCCCGCTTTTTTGGCATTTCCCCCCGCGAAGCCGCCCCGCTCGACCCGCAGCAGCGCCTGCTGCTAGAGGTAGCCTGGGAAGCCCTGGAGGACGCCGCCATTGCACCCGATAGCCTGGCGGGCAGCAACAGCGGCGTGTTTGTAGGCATCAGCGGCCACGACTACATGCTGTTGCAGGGCCAGCACGGTGCGGAGGTGAACGCCTACAGTGGCAGCGGCAACGCCTTCAGCATCGCCGCCAATCGCCTTTCCTACAGCCTCGACCTGCACGGGCCGAGTGTCGCCGTTGACACGGCCTGCTCCTCGTCGCTGGTGGCGGTTCACATGGCGCTGCAGAGCCTGCGCAGCGGCGAAAGCGACCTGGCCCTGGCCGGGGGCGTCAATCTGATTTTGTCGCCGGAAGCGACGGTGGCTTTTTCGCAGGCCCGCATGATGGCGGCTGACGGGCGCTGCAAAACCTTCGACTCACGGGCCGATGGCTATGTGCGCAGCGAGGGTTGCGGGCTGGTGGTGCTGAAGCGGCTGGCCGACGCCGAGCGCGATGGCGACTCGATCTATGCCGTGATTCGGGGCAGCGCGGTGAACCAGGATGGCCGTAGCAATGGCCTGACCGCCCCCAATGGCGCGGCCCAGCAGGCGGTGGTGCGGGCGGCCCTGCAGAACGCCGCCGTCAGCCCGGCGGAGGTGGGCTATGTGGAGGCCCACGGCACCGGCACGGCCCTGGGTGACCCGATTGAGTTGCGGGCGCTGGCGGCAGTGCTGGGCGTAGACGGGCGGCAATCGTCCTGCATGCTCGGCTCGGTGAAGACCAATATCGGCCACACCGAAGCAGCCGCCGGCATCGCCGGGCTGATCAAAGTGGCCCTGGCCATGCACCATGGCGCAATCCCGCCCCATTTGCATCTGCGGGAGCTGAACCCGTACCTCAGACCGGAGACTCAGCGACCGGAGACCGGAGACCGGAGACCGGAGCCGATCCGCGAAGGACGCGAAGCCTGCCCTGAGCTTGTCGAAGGGGAGCGCGAAGGTTTCAGCACGCAGCACGCAGCACGCAGTACGCAGTACCCTTCGCCTTCGCTCAGGGCAGTCGCAGTACGCAGTCCGCAGTACGCAGTACAAAATACCCCCTTCGCCATCCCCACCGCCGTGCAGCCGTGGCAGGCTGGGGATGGGTTGCGGATTGCGGGCGTCAGTTCCTTTGGGTTTGGCGGCACGAATGCCCATGTGGTGGTGGCCGAATCGCCGCCGGACGTAGGGCAGGCATATATGCCTGCCCTACGTCCGGCGGCGACCCAACCCCAACATCCGGTGGTATTGCCCCTGTCAGCCAAAGACACCGTGGCGCTGCGGGCGCTGGCCGGGCGCTACGCCGAATATCTGGGGGCCAACCCCGCCGTGCGCCTGGCGGAGGTGGCCGCCACTGCCGCCCATGGGCGCAACCACTTTGCCCAGCGCCTGGCCCTGGTGGCCAGCAGCGCCGCCGAGGCCCGCGAACGGCTGGCCCGCCTGGCCGCTGGCGACGAGAGCGCGGGCGTGCAGCTGGGACAGGCCAGCATGCGCCCGCCGAAGATTGCCTTTCTTTTCACTGGCCAGGGTGCCCAGTACGCGGGCATGGGCCAGCAACTCTACGCCAGCGAACCCGTTTTCCGCGCCGCCCTCGACCGCTGCGCCGATATTCTGACGCCGCTGCTCAACATTGATATTCGAGAAATAATTTGCGAAGAACCGAGAACCAAGAACCAAGAACCGCCAGAGCCATCCAGTGAGAATGGTTCTCAGTTCTCGGTTCTCGGTTCTCTCAACCAGACTCAATTCACCCAACCAGCCCTGTTCGCCCTGGAATACGCCCTGGCCGAGCTTTGGCGCTCGTGGGGCGTGCGGCCAGCGGTGGTGCTGGGCCATAGCGTGGGCGAATATGTGGCAGCCTGCGTGGCGGGCGTCTACTCGCTGGAAGATGGCCTGCGCCTGATTGCCGCCCGCGCCCGCCTGATGCAGGAACTGCCCGCTGGCGGTGGCATGCTCAACGTCTTCGCCGATGCGGAAACCGCTGCCGCGTTGCTTGCGCCCCACGCCGCCGACCTGAGCATCGCCGCCGTGAATGGCCCGCGCCACATGGTGCTGAGCGGGCGGCAGGCAGCCCTGGCCGAGGTGGAACGGGAATGCGCCGTGCGCGGCATCGAGACCCGCCCGCTCACCGTTTCGCACGCCTTCCACTCGCCGCTGATGGAGCCGATCCTCGACTCGTTTCAGGAGGTGGCCGAAAACATCAGCTACCGCGCTCCAACGATCCCGCTCCTCAGCAATGTAACCGGACGCATGATGACCGACGCGCCGGATGGCACGTATTGGCGGCAGCACCTGCGCCAGCCGGTGCAGTTTGGGGCGAATGTGGCGGCGCTGCTGGAACTGGGCGTCGGCACGGTGATTGAAGTTGGCCCGCACCCGGCCCTGCTGGCGATGGCCCGCAAAAACCTGCCCGAAGGGGCCATGCTGCTGCTGCCCTCGCTGCGGCGCAACCAGCCCGATGCTACCGTCATCCGTGAGTCCGTGGCGGCGCTCTATGTCCGTGGCGTGGCGCTGGATTGGCAGACGCTGTTGCCCGCTGGCCCGCGCCTGCGCCTGCCCACCTACCCCTTCCAGCGGGAGCGCTTCTGGTTTGAGGCGGGAACGACCACACCTGCCCGTGCGCCCCGCCACATGCAGGTCATACCCATCGCCTCGCCGCTGCTGCCGTTGCAATTCGCCGTTTATGCCACCGAAGGGCAGTGGCAGGCCGCCGGGGCCGATGAAGCCGCCCGCGTGACAGCGCTGGCGCTGCGGCTGGCCGAGGCCCACTTCGGGCCGGGCGACCACAACCTGGCCGAGCTTACCATCCACGCCCCGCTGGCCTTTGAGCTTGATGCGCTGCTGTTGCTGCTCGACCCGGTGACCCATGCCGTGCAGCTGTGTGGCCAGCGGGAAGGTAGTTGGACGCTGCATGCCACCTTTGAGTTGCGCCCCGGCCTGCGCCGCCCGCCAGAGGAAACCGCTGAAACGGTTGCCGCCACCCCTGAAGCTGATGTGGGAACGCTGGCCACGCTGCGCACGGAGTTGGCCCGCGTGCTGCGGCTCGCGCCCCGCCAGATCGATCCGCAGCTTTCCATCAGCAGCCTGGGGCTAGACTCGATTATGGCGATTGAGCTGAAGGGCACCCTGGAAAGCCGCCTTGGTGTGGTGCTGCCCATCGCCAGCCTGATCGCTGGGCCAAGCCTGGCCGAACTGGCCGACGAGGTTGAGCGGTTGCAAGCGGTTGGGGCCAGTTCGACCGCCCCCCTTGCCGCGCCCACGGTCAGTGGGCAGCTTTCCCATGGCCAGCGGGCGCTCTGGTTCCAACACCAGATCCACCCCGACAGCGTTTTTAACCCGGCCTACGCCGCCCGCGTGCGCCAGCCGCTGGATGTGGCCCGACTGCGGCAGGCCTTTCAACAGGTGATCGAACGTCATCCCAGCCTGCGCTCGCGCTTCACCATGCAGAATGGTGAGCCGATGCAGCAGCTGGATGCGCAGGCCGAGATCGCCTTTTTCCACCACGACGGCAGCGGCTGGAGCGAGGCTGAACTCCAGCAGCAGCTGTTGGAGCTGAGTCGCCAGCCTTTTGAGCTGGAAACCGGCCCGCTGCTGCGGCTGCATGTACTCTCGCTGGCCGACGACGATCACACCATTTTGATGGCGGCGCACCACATCGTGGTTGATCTCTGGTCGCAGGCGATTATCATCAGCGAGGTGAGCCGCTGCTATGCCGAGCCGACCCTGGCGCTGCCGCCGCTGGCCCAGGGCTACGCCGACTATGTGGCCTGGCAGAACCAATGGCTAGCCGGGCCAGCGGGCGAGGCCAGTTGGCGCTACTGGCAGGGCAAGCTGGCCAACGTTGCTCCACTAGAATTGCCCACCGACCGGCCCCGCCCGGCTTCACAGACCTTCACCGGGCGCACCCACAGCTTCCGCCTGCCCGCCGAACTTACCCAGCGCCTGCGCCACCTGGGCGAGACGCAGGGCGCAACCCTGTTTGCCACCACCCTGGCGGCGTTTAAGCTGTTGCTCTACCGCTACACGGGGGTGGCCGACATCAGCGTGGGCACGCCCACCACGGGCCGCAGCCAGACGGCCTGGCTGGAGCAGGTGGGCTACTTCGTCAATCCGGTTGCCCTGCGGGATGAGCTGGACGGCAGCCAGCCCTTCACCGCGCTGCTGGGCCAGGTGCGCCAGACAGTGGTCGAGGCGATTGCCAACCAGGATTACCCCATCGCCCTGCTGGTGGAGAAGCTCCAACCGGAGCGCAACCTCAGCCGCACACCGCTGTTTCAGGTGATGTTTGTGTTTCAGCGCGCCCACCTGCTCTACGACGAGGGGCTTTCTTCGTTTGCGGTGGGCAGCAACGGCAACCACATGGCCCTGGGCGGCCTGGCCCTGGAAGGGGTGCCGCTGGAGCAGCAGGTGGCCCCGTTTGAGCTGACGCTGATGCTGGCCGAAGCGGGCGATAAGCTGGCGGCCTCCTTCACCTACAACAGCGACCTGTTTGAGGCCACTACGATTGAGCGCATGGTGGGCCACTTCACCACGCTGCTTCAGGCCATTGTCGCCACGCCAGACCAGCCCATTGGCAGGCTGCCCCTGCTGACCGAGGCCGAAACCCGCCAGTTGGCTGCCTGGAACGCCACCGCCCGCCCCTTCGACGAACGGCCCGTGCATGTGCAGTTTGAGGAGATGGCGGCGCGAACGCCGACGGCGATAGCCGTGACCGACTGGTCGGGCATCAACGCAGAGGCGCAGAGGCACAGAGACGCAGAGGACGGGGAAATACGTAACGTTGCTGACTCGGCTACCCAATCGTCAATCGTCAATCGTCAATCGTCAATCTCGTACCACGAACTCAACGCCCGTGCCAACCAGCTGGCCCACCACCTGCGCTCGTTGGGCGTTGGCCCTGAGTCCATTGTGGGCATTTGCCTGGAGCGCTCGCCCGAGATGATTGTGGCGCTGCTGGCGGTGCTGAAGGCGGGCGCAGCCTACCTGCCGCTTGACCCCGGCTACCCCGCCGAGCGGCTGCGCTACATGGTGGAGGATGCGCGACCGGCAGTTATATTTACGATTGACGATTTACGATTGACGATTGGAAGAGAGGACGTTAAGCACGTAATCGTCAATCGTCAATCGTCAATCGTCAATCTCACGGATTGGCAACCCTTCGCCCACCTGCCCACCGAAAACCTCAACCTTGAGGTCATCGGGGGCGATCTCGCCTACGTCATCTACACCTCTGGCTCCACCGGCAGGCCCAAGGGGGTGTTGTTGCAGCACCGGGGGCTGAGCAATCTGGTGCAGGCCCAGATCAGCGGCTTTGGCATCACCGCGGCGAGCCGGGTGTTGCAGTTCGCCTCGTTCAGCTTCGACGCAGCGGTGTCGGAGGTGTTTATGGCCCTGCTGGCGGGCGGCACGCTCTACCTGCTGGATCGGGACACGCTCACCACGCCGCAAGAGCTGGCCCGCGCCATGCACGAACTGGCGATTAGCGCCGTGACGCTGCCGCCGAGCCTGCTAGCGCTGCTGCCGCCGGAAGAGCTGCCGGGGCTGCAAACGGTCATCTCCGCTGGCGAGCGCTGCGGGCCGGAGCTGGCCGAACGCTGGCGGGTGGGCCGCCGCTTCTTCAACGCCTACGGCCCCACCGAGGCCACCATCGGCCCGACCTTCTATGAGGTGACGGGGGCTTTGCCCGAGGGCGTGAGCAGCACGCCCATCGGCACACCCATCGCCAACATGCAGATTCATCTGCTGGACTCATACGGCCAGCCCGTGCCCGTTGGCGTCCCCGGCGAAATCCACATCGGTGGGGTGGGCCTGGCGCGTGGCTATCTCAATCGGCCAGAACTGACTGCTGAACGGTTCATCAATTTACGATTGACGATTGACGATTTACGATTAGAAGGCAGTGTGCCCGCTCAATCGTCAATCGTCAATCGTCAATCGTTAATCTACAAAACTGGCGACCTGGCCCGCCGCCTGCCCGATGGCACGCTTGAGTACATGGGGCGGATTGACCAGCAGGTCAAGCTACGGGGCTTTCGCATTGAACTGGGTGAAATCGAGACGGTGCTGAAGCAACACCCCGGTGTGCGCGATGCTGTGGCCCTGGTGCGGGAAGACACCCCCGGCGACCAGCGCCTGATCGCCTACGTGGTGCCTGAAAACCGCAAGCCGGTGAAGCTGTGGCCCTCGGTCGCCGAATATTTTATCTACGACGACCTGCTTTACAGCGCGATGACCAACGACGAGCGGCGCAACAGCAGCTACCGCAATGCCATTCGGCGGGCCGTGCCGGGCAAGGTGGTGGTGGAAGTGGGCACGGGCAAGGATGCGATTCTGGCCCGTATCTGTGTGGAAGAGGGCGCTCGTCACGTCTACGCGATTGAGCTGCTGGAGGAAAGCTACCAGAAGGCGAAAGCCTGCATTGAAAGCCTGGGCTTGAGCGACCGTATTACGCTTATTCACGGCGACATGCGCTCGGTGACTCTGCCGGAGCTGGCCGATGTGTGCGTTTCTGAGCTGGTGGGGCCGATTGGCGGCTGCGAAGGGGCGGCCCTGCTGATCAACGATGCATGGCGCTTTCTCAAGCCCGGCGGCGTGATGATCCCCAGCCGCACGGTTACTCAGATTGCCGCTGTGCAATTGCCAGATGCTTTCGTTGCCGAACCACATTTCAGCGCAGTGAGCGGTTGCTACGTGGAGCGCATTTTTGAGCATCAGGGCTACCGTTTCGATCTCCGGCTCTGCATGCAGGGGCTTGGTCGTGAGGCGCTCCGTTCCAGCGTTGGCGTGTTTGAAGACCTGGATCACACTGGCCCGGCTGAGGCCGAGTACATCCGCCACGAGCAGCTGCACGTAGTCCAGAACGGACGGGTTGATGGCTTTCTGGTCTGGTTGCAGCTCCACACCGACGCCGATAACACGATTGACATTCTCGACCACGAACACTGCTGGCTGCCGGTGTTTCTGCCCGTGTTCAGCCCTGGCATTCAGGCTGAAGCAGGGGATGTGTTTGACATAACGATTGAAAGTCGTTTGTCTGACAATGGCCTGAACCCAGACTATCACCTGAGCGGGGTGCTACAACGGGCCGATGGCAGCAGCTTGCCATGGAACTACAGCTCGTATCACTACAAACAGCTCTACCAGGCAACACCCTTTTACGCGCAGCTCTTTGCCAATGATGCCGTGCCCACCCGGGCCGACGAGCAGGTGCAATTGGCCCCCAGCGAATTGCGGGCCAACCTGCGCCAACGCATGCCCGAATACATGGTGCCAGCCGGGTTTATGTTTTTAGATGCTTTGCCGCTGACACCCAACGGCAAGGTTGACCGAAAGGGCTTGCCCGCACCAAAAAGCGCCCGTCCCGCCGGGCCAACCATGCTGGTTGCGCCCCGCAACGCCACCGAACAGGTGCTGGCAACAATCTGGCAGGCAGCGCTCAAGCTAGAGCAGGTGGGGGTGCATGACAACTTCTTCGATCTGGGCGGGCACTCATTGCTCATGGCGAAGGTGCATAGCCAGGTGCAGGAGCAGTTCGGGCGCAACATCTCGCTCGTGGAACTCTTCCGCCGCCCCACCATCAGTGCGCTAGCCAGTTATCTGAGTGGTGATTCGTCAGAGCAGCGGGCGCTTCAGGAAAGCCAGGAACGGGCACAAAAACAGCGCTCTGCCCTTCAACAGCGGCAGCAGAACGCCGCACTGGCCCGTCAGCGTCTCACGGACAAGGGTAAAAAATAACAATTTTGTCATTAACTAAAAGTTAATATTCATTTGCTTTTCAGCAAATGACGCTACAGTATGTAGCACATCCCAATACAAACGTAGTAGCACATCAAAAGTTACGCTCGAAATCACAAGATTGTGATTTTAGTTCAGGCGAAGCGAGGGGAGAAGCTTCGCCTGAACCCGTGTGCGAATAAATCTGGAGTCCGTGTCGGTGTTGACATGGATGCTCTGCTTTTGAAGGATGGGTTGGGACAATATTTATGAACCACCTGGAAACCGAAGCCTCATCTTCGGGGCTTGAGGTTGCCATTATTGGCATGGCCGGGCGTTTTCCCGGCGCAGGTTCGATCACGGAGTTTTGGCACAATCTTCGGCACGGCATCGAATCGATAACGCATATGAGTGAGGCTGAGGCCCTGGCCGCCGGGGCGGAGCCTGCCCTGCTGCGCGACCCGGCCTACGTGCGGGCTGGTGGTGTGCTGGCCGATATCGAGTATTTCGACGCGCCCTTTTTTGGGGTCTACCCCCGCGAAGCCGCCAACATGGATCCGCAGCAGCGGGTGCTGCTGGAGCTGTCGTGGGCGGCGCTGGAAGACGCCGGGTATGATCCTGAACGTGTCAACGTGCCCGTCGGCATCTACGCCGGTGTGGGCATGAACACCTACCTGCTGTTTCACCTCTGGAACCAGCGGGGCGACCCGGAAGCCCTTTCCGATTATCATCTAGCCCTCGGCAACGACAAAGATTTTGCGCCCACCCGCGTTTCCTACAAGCTCAACCTGCGCGGCCCCAGTGTGAATGTGCAAACCGCATGCTCGACCTCGCTGGTGGCGGTGCATATGGCCTACCAGTCGCTCGTTGCCTATCAGTGTGACGTTGCACTGGCCGGTGGGGTCACAATTCGCGTACCGCAGGGCACAGGTTACGTGTATCAGGAGGGTGGCATTGCTTCGCCCGACGGCCACTGTCGCGCCTTTGACGCTGACGCAGCCGGGACTGTTCCAGGAAACGGCGCAGGGATGGTGTTGCTCAAGCGGCTGGAAGACGCTCGCAACGATGGCGACACCATCTACGCCGTGATTAAAGGTTCGGCCATTAACAACGATGGGGCGCAAAAGGTGGGCTACACCGCCCCCAGCGTGGATGGCCAGGCCGAGGTGATCGCCACCGCCCTGGCACTGGCGGGCGTAGAGCCGGAAAGCATTGGCTATGTGGAGGCCCACGGCACCGGCACGCCCATGGGCGACCCGATTGAGTTCACTGCGCTGAGCCAGGTGTTTGGTGAGGGAAGGCCGCGCACATGCGCTCTCGGGGCGGTGAAAACCAACGTGGGCCACCTCGACGCCGCCGCCGGGGTGGCAGGGCTTATCAAGGCCGCGCTGAGCCTGTACCACGGCGAAATTCCAGCTACACTCCACTTCCAACGGCCCAACCCCCAGATCGATCTCGCCAACAGCCCCTTCTATATTCCCACCGAGCTGACGCCCTGGCCCGCAAGCAATGCACCGCGGCGGGCAGGGGTTAGCTCCTTTGGCATTGGCGGCACCAACGCCCATGTGGTGTTGGAAGAAGCGCCAGAACCCGTTGGCAGTTGGCAGCCTGCCCTGAGCGAAGTCGAAGGGTTGGCAGTTGGCAGTAACACTGTTCTGTTGCCTCTGGCGGCGAAAACCCCGACGGCCCTGGCGGCGATGACGGCCAACCTGGCGGCACACCTGCGGGCCAACCCCAACCTGAACCTGGCCGACGTGGCCACCACCCTGCAACTGGGGCGCAGCCAGTTCGCCCAGCGCCACGCGGTGGTGGCATGCACGGCGGCGCAAGCGGCGGAGGCATTGGAACGGGGCGTAAGCGCCTCGCCCCCGGCCCAACCGAACCGCCCGCTGGCCTTCCTCTTCAGCGGCCAGGGTTCCCAGTATGTCGGCATGGCTGCTGGCCTTTACGCCCGCTTCCCCGCCTTCCGCCAGGCGCTCGACGAGTGCGCCGAGAAGCTCATCGGCCATGTGGGGCGCGATATTCGCGAGCTGATGTTTGACCGAAGACCGGAGACGGAAGACCGGAGACCGGAGACCGGAGACCGGAGCCGAGCAGTCGGGGCAGAAGATAGTGTAACCACCTCACATATGGCGGCTGATGCGGTGCGGTTCTCGGTTCTTGGTTCTCGGTTCTCTGACCTCCTCGACCAGACCCAGTATACCCAACCGGCCCTGTTTGCGCTGGAATATGCGCTGGCCCAGTTGTGGCAAAGCTGGGGCGTGCAGCCGCAGGCCTTTATTGGCCATAGCATTGGCGAATATGTGGCCGCGTGCCTGGCGGGTGTCTTCTCGCTGGATGATGCCCTGGCGCTGGTGGCGGCCCGTGGGCGGCTGATGCAGGGGTTGCCCGCCGGGGCCATGCTGAGCCTGCCGCTGAGCGAGGCTGAGCTGCGCCCGTTGCTTGGCCCCGGCCTGAGCCTGGCCGCCGTGAACAGCCCGAACCAGTGTGTGGTGGCGGGAACTTTTGCCGCTGTAGAGCAGCTTGAGGCGCAGCTTGTCGCCCGTGGGGTGGCTAGCCGCCGTTTGCATACTTCCCACGCTTTTCACTCGGCCATGATGGAGCCGATCCTGGCCCCCTTCGAGCAGTTGCTGGAAACGATGGAATTGCACCCGCCGCAGCTGCCCTTTATCTCCAACCTCAGCGGCACATGGATCAGCCCGGCGGACGCGACCGACCCGGCCTACTGGACACGCCACCTGCGCCAGCCGGTGCGCTTTGCTGATGGCCTGGCGACGTTGTTGGAAAACCAGCATCTGGCGCTGCTAGAAGTTGGCCCCGGCAAAGCCCTGGCGACCCTGGCCCGCCGCCACCCGGCCTGCGGCGAGAACCGCCCGCTGTTCACCTCGCTGCGCCACCCCCAGGAAGAGCAAGACGACGATGCTTTTCTACTGCACACGCTGGGCCAACTCTGGGCGGCAGGCGTGGCGGTGGATTGGGAGGCTTTCAACGCAGAGGAAACCATTCGCCGGGTGCCGCTGCCAACCTATCCCTTTGAACGCATTCGCTACTGGATTGAGCCGACGGCGGCAACGCCCCAGCCGAAAACAACGCTACAACGCCAGCCCGCCCTGTACGCCCCCACATGGCAGCGGGCCGACCGTTTAACCATGCGCACGGCGGTGCCCCGGCGGGTGCTGCTGTTTGTGGACGGCGAACTGACCGACCAGATTGGCTGGCGGTTGGAACGGGCCGGGAGCGAAGTGGTGCGGGTGCGTACCGGCGAACGATTTGAACGGGTTGCTGACGATGTCTACGCGCTGCGGCCCTATGAGGCTGCCGACTACGACCAGCTGCTGGCCGACCTGGCCCGCCAGAACCAGCTGCCCGAGGCGGTGTTTCACCTCTGGTGCATTGACCACGAGCTGAGCGGCTGCCACCCGGAACTAGCCGGGTTTGGTGTGGCAGCCCTGGCCCGCGCCCTGGCCCGCCATGTGGAAGGTACGGTGCCGCTGCTGCTGGCTCTACCGGGAACCAACGATGTGCTGGGCGATGAGCAGCTGCACCCCGCCAGCGCCACCGTCGTCGGCGTGAGCCGGGTGATCAACCTGGAATACGCCAACCTGGCCTGCCGCTGCATTGACCTGCTGCCGTTTGCCGCCGACCAGCCCGACATTGCATGGCTGGCCGACGAGCTGATTGCCGAGCTGAAAACACCATCAACTAACCTGCTGGTGGCCTACCGTGGCCGCCACCGCTGGGTGCAGCAGTTTGCCCCCATCACCGTGGGCGAAACGGAAACGAGGCTGCGCGAGCGCGGTGTCTACCTCATCACCGGCGGGCTGGGCCGGGTGGGCCTGGC
Source organism: Chloroflexaceae bacterium (assembly GCA_025454695.1). Classification (GTDB taxonomy): domain Bacteria; phylum Chloroflexota; class Chloroflexia; order Chloroflexales; family Chloroflexaceae; genus JALONX01. Next base: position 6,368 of record JALONX010000003.1, on the reverse strand, counting down.
CCTGGCCGAGGAACTGGCCCGCAGCGCCCGTGCCCGGCTGGCGCTGCTGAGCCGCAGCACGCTGCCGGATCGACTCACGTGGAACGAGTGGCTGGCCAGCCACGGCGACGACAACCAGACCAGCCAGCGCATGCGCCAGGTGCTCCATCTGGAAAGCCTTGGAGCCGAGGTGCTGCTGCTAGAGGCCGATGTGGCCGACATGGCCCAGTTGCGCAGCGCCTTACAAACGACTGAAGCCCGCTTCGGCCCGCTCAACGGCGTTATTCATGCGGCGGGGCTGGTGGGGGCCGCTGCCCTCCAACCACTAGAGATGCTGACGCGAACGGCCTACGAACAGCAGATGAAGGCCAAAGTTTACGGCACGCTGCACCTGGCCACCCTGCTGGCCGAACGCGAACTCGATGTTGTGCTGCTGCAATCGTCGCTGGCGGCGCTGCTCGGTGCGCCGGGCATGGCAGCTTACGCGGCGGCCAACGCTTTTCTGGACTCAGTGGCCCAGCGGCAGCGCCAGCTTGGCCGCCCCTGGCAAAGCATCAACTGGGACGGCTGGCGCTTTGCCGAGGAAGCGCATGCGCCCAATGCTGCGCTGCTGCTGACACCCGAAGAAGGCCAGAACGCCTTTGCCCAGGCGCTGGCCTGCCCCAACCTGGCCCAGGTCGCCGTTTCCACCCTCGACATGCAGAGCCGGGCCAGCCAGCCCCAGCGCGAAACCAGGACACAACCGCCCGCCAGCAGCAGTGCAGCGGGCACAAGCGCCAGTTCCAGCATGGCCAACGGCACCGCCCTGGAACAGGAGATCGCCGATCTCTGGCGGCGCATGCTGGGCGTGGCCACGGTTGAGGCCGATGACAACTTCTTCGACAAGGGCGGCGACTCACTGGTGGCGTTGCAGATGATCGGGCGGCTGCGCGATCAGTTCCAGGTGGAACTGCCGCTACGCGACCTGTTTGCCACGCCCACCGTGGCCGGGATCGCCCGCCTGATTGAAACCAACCGCCAGCCCACCGCACACACTGCCGCCATCCCCGCTGTGGATCGGGCCGGGCCGCTGCCGCTCTCGTTTGGCCAGCAACGGCTCTGGTTCCTCGATCAGCTGGAGCCGGGCAGCCCGCTCTACAACAACCCGGCGGCGGTGCGTTTCAGCGGTGCGCTCGATGTGGAAGCGCTAGAGCGAGGCCTCCAGGCGATTATTGACCGCCACGAGGTGCTGCGTACCATCTACACCACAGTGAACGGCAACCCGGTGCAGGTGGTTGTGGCCGCCGCTGAATGTGCCCAGCCGGAGCTGGATCGAGTAGACATAACACACGTCCTCCCGGCTGAACAGGATGCCGAAGTGCGCCGCCTGGCCCTGCACGAGGCCCGCCAGCCTTTCGACCTGGCGAGCGGGCCGCTGCTGCGGGTGCGCCTGCTGCGGCTGGCCGAGGATGACCACATCGTCCTGCTCACCATGCACCACATCATTTCCGATGGCTGGTCGGTGCGGGTGATTGTGCAGGAATTGATGGCGCTCTACGGCGGGGCAGGCGAGCTGCCAGCCTTGCCCATCCAATATGCCGATTATGCCGCATGGCAGCGGGAAACGCTGGACACCGCCGCTCAGTCCCCGGCCCTAGAGTTCTGGCGGGGGCACCTGGCCGACGCGCCGACCCTGGAGCTGCCCACCGACCGACCGCGCCCGCCCGTGCAGACCTACAACGGCGGCACGCGCTGGTTTAGCCTGCCTGGGCCCCTGGTGGCCGGGCTAGAAACGCTGGCCCAGCGCGAAGGCGCAACCATGTTTATGACGCTGCTGGCCGCCTTCAATCTGCTGCTGCACCACCACAGCGGGCAAGACGAGATTGTGGTGGGAACGCCGGTAGCAGGCCGCGCCCGCCCGGAGCTAGAAGGGCTGATTGGCTTCTTCGTCAACACGCTGGCGCTACGGAGCGACCTGCGCGGCAACCCGGCCTTCCGCGAGCTCCTGGCGCGGGTGCGGGGCACGGCGCTGGCTGCCTTCGAGCATCAGGATTTGCCGTTTGAGCTGCTGGTGGATGCGCTGCAACCCCAGCGCGACCTGAGCCGCACGCCCTTTTTCCAGGTGATGTTTGTGCTACAAGATGCCGAGTTGCCACGCCTGAGTCTGCCTGGCCTGAGCGTGAGTCCGGTGGAACTGGACACCGGCACGGCCAAGTTTGACCTCACGCTCTACATGGAGCGGGGCAATGGCGAGCTGCGGGGCTGGTGGAACTTCAACAGCGACATGTTTGATGAGGCCAGCATCGCCCGCATGCACGAGCGGCTGCTGATGTTGCTGGAAGGCATTGTGGCCGCGCCAGACACACCCATTGCTGCCCTGCCCATCCTCAGCGCCGAAGACCGCGCCCGGCTGAGCTACTGGAACAGCACCAGCAACGGCAAAGACCCCGCCGTCCTGGTGCATCGCCAGATCGAAATGCAGGCCCTGTGGACACCGGAGGCGACTGCGATTGTAGGTTGGCCGGAAGGAAACGCAGAGGCGCAGAGGTGCAGAGACGCAGAGAATGAGCAGGAACAACCAGAAAAACTCTCAATTCTCAATGCTCAATTCTCAACTCTCAGCTACGCTGAGCTAAACGAGCGGGCCAACCAGCTTGCCCGCTATTTGCGGATTTTGAATGTGGGGCCAGAGCGGGTTGTGGGCGTGTGTATGGAGCGCGGCCCGGAGGCCCTCATTGCGCTGCTGGCGATCTGGAAGGCGGGCGGGGCCTACCTGCCGCTTGACCCCAGTTACCCCGCCGAGCGGCTCAGGTACATGGTGGAGGATGCAAAACCGGCGGTACTATTGACGATTGATGATTTACGATTGACGATTGATCGCACGACGAGTGATAGTTCAATCCAAAATCCAAAATCCAAAATCGTAAATCTGGCTGAGGATTGGGATGCGATTGCCCGGCTGCCCAACACCAACCTGGACGGCGGCGCGAGTCGGCAGCACCTGGCCTACATCATGTACACCAGCGGCTCGACGGGCCAGCCCAAGGGTGTGATGATTGAGCATGGCACGTTCGCCGACCACTGCCGCGACGTGGCCCGCTTCTATGAACTGACCGCCGACGACGGCGTGCTGGCGTTTGCCTCGTTTAACTTCGACCCGTCGCTGGAGCAGATGATCCCGCCGCTGATGGTGGGGGCGCGGGTGGTGCTGCGGGGGCCAGCTGTGTGGGACGCCGCCGAGTTCAGCCGCCATGTGGTTGAGCAGCAGATCAGCGTGATCAACCCGCCAACGGCCTACTGGCACACCCTGGTGCAGGCCTGGAGTAGCCAGCCCGACATGGTGCCGCAGAACCGCATTCGACTGACGATTGCAGGCGGCGACGCCCTGCAACCGGAGCTAGCCCGGCGCTGGCGCGAGTTGCCCCTCGGCCCAAACCGCCTGCTGAACGCCTATGGCCCAACTGAAACCACCATCACCGCGACGGCCTACGAGGTGCCGCCCGAGGGCGACCTGCCCACCCGCATGCCCATCGGGCGACCGCTGGCCAACCGCCAGGCCTTCATCCTTAACCAGCAGGGCTACCCCGTGCCCCCCGGTGCCGTGGGCGAACTCTACCTGGGCGGGGCGGGCGTAGCGCGAGGCTACTTGAACCAGCCGGAATTGACCGCTGCGCGGTTCATCAATTTTGGATTTTGGATTTTAGATTTTGGATTGTCAGACAGCGCAAGTCAATCGCAAATCCAAAATCTGAAATCTAAAATCTACAAGACCGGCGACCTCGCCCGCTACCTGCCCGACGGCAACATCGAGTTTCTGGGTCGGGCGGACTCACAGGTGAAGATTCGGGGCTTCCGCGTCGAGCCAGGCGAGATCGAAACGCTGCTCTGCCAGCACCCCGCCGTGGGCGAGGCTGTGGTGCTGGCATGGGGCGAGGGCGGCGAGAAGCGGTTGGTGGCGTATGTTGTAGCACAAAACGCAGAGCCTGCCCTGAGCGAAGTCGAAGGGACGCAGAGGCCCAGAGACGCAGAGGAAGTGACCGTCCCCCCCCAGCCTCCCCGCAGGCTGGGGGGAGCCGAACCATCGAACGCGGCGCAGGGCGGTTCTTGGTTCTTGGTTCTCGGTTCTTTCCTGCGAGAAAAACTGCCCGAATACATGGTGCCCAGCGCCTTTGTGGAGCTAGAAGCGTTGCCGATGACGCCAGGCGGCAAGCTGGATCGGAAGGCCTTGCCTGTGCCCACGGGCGAGACGCTGCGGGCGAGTAGCCCAGCCCGCGCCTACGTGCCCCCCCGCGACCCGGTGGAGGAGGCGTTGGCCCAACTCTGGGGCGAGGTGCTGCGGCTGGAACAGGTGGGCATCCACGACAACTTCTTTGAGTTGGGCGGCCACTCGCTGCTGGCAACCCAGCTGGTGGCCCGCATCCGGGCCGAGTTTCATGTGGAGTTGCCGCTGCGCCGCCTGTTTGAAAGCCCCAGCGTGGCCGGACTGGCCCTGCTGATTGCCCAACAACAGGCCAGCGTGGCTGATGATGACGAACTGGCCGCGCTGCTGGCCGAACTAGAAAACCTGAGCGACGACGAAGCCCGCCAGAACCTGAGCCAGGAAGTTGGCGGGGATTAGGATAGCAAGTTACGAGTTACGAGTTACGAGTTACGAGTTACGCATTCTGGTTCTCGGTTCTTGGTTCTCGGTTCTTGGTTCTTGGTTCTTCTCTGTGCCCTCTGTGCCCTCTGTGGCAAATCGGGGAGTGGGTATGAGCGATCTGGCAAAACGGATTGAGGAGTTGTCGCCCGAAAAGCGGGCACTGCTGACCCTGCGCCTCAAGCAGCGGCAGTCCGAGGCGGCCCGGCAGGAGGCGATTGCGCCCCGTGCCGACCAGGATAGCTGGCCGCTCTCGTTTGCCCAGCAGCGCATGTGGTTTCTCAACCAGCTTGAGGCCGGTAGCCCCATGTACAACATCGCGGCGGCGCTGCGGCTCAGCGGGCCGCTGCATGTGGCGGCGCTGGAGCAGGCCCTGAGCGCGATTGTGGAGCGCCACGAGGTGCTGCGGGCCTCCTTCGGCACCGTGAAGGGCCACCCGGTGCAGCAGATTGCCCCCGCCGCTGCGCTGAGCCTGCCCGTGGCCGACCTCACCGGGTTGCCACCGGAGGAGCGCGAAGCTGAAGCGATGGGGCGGGCTACGGCTGAGGCCCAGCGTCCGTTTGACCTGACCAGCGGGCCGCTGCTGCGGGCGGAGCTGCTGCGGCTGGCCGAAACCGACCACATGCTGCTGCTGACGCTGCATCACATCGCCGCCGATGGCTGGAGCGTGGGCGTGCTGACCCAAGAACTCACCACACTCTATGGAGCCTACGCAGCGGGCGGGATTGCAACCATGCCGTCGCTGGCGATTCAGTATGCCGATTATGCCCTGTGGCAGCGTGAACGGCTGGCGCGGGCCGACGGCGAGGGGATTGCCCCGGCCATTCAGTTCTGGCGCGAGGCCCTGGCGGGGGTGGAGCCGCTGAACCTGCCCACCGACCGCGCCCGTCCGGCGGTGCAGACCTTTCGCGGGGCGCACCATTCGGTAGAGTTGGATGGGGCGACCGTGGCCCGCTTGCGTGAGATCGGCAAGGCCGAAGAGGCGACTCCGTTTATGACGCTGCTGGCCGCTTTCAACGTGCTACTGAGTCGCTACAGCGGGCAGGAGGATTTTTGCGTTGGCACGCCCATCGCCAATCGCCCCCGCGCCGAGTTGGAAGGTTTGATTGGCTTCTTCGTGAACACGCTGGTGCTGCGGGCCAACCTGACCGACGAACCGAGCTTCCGCCAGCTGCTACGGCGCACCCGCGAAACAGCCCTGGCCGCCTACCAGCACCAGGAATTGCCCTTTGAAATGCTGGTGGAAGAGCTGAAGCTGGAGCGCGACCTGAGTCGCACGCCCCTGTTCCAGACCATGTTTGTGTTGCAGGGTGCCCCGGAAGAAGCCGCCAACGTGGCCGGGGTGCAGATGCGGGCGCTGGAAATTGAGAGCGGCACCAGCAAGTTCGACCTGATGCTGATGCTGACCGAGAGCCGCAGCGGTGTGCGCGCCACCTTCGAGTACAACACTGATCTGTTTGACGCCGCGACGATTGTGCGCATGGCGGGCCACTTCGCCACGCTGCTGGCCAACATCGCCGCCAACCCTGACGCGCCGGTGAGCCGCCTGGCGCTGCTGACGGCGGTGGAGCGCGAGCAGATTCTGTACGGCTGGAACGACACCGCCGTGGCCTACCCGCCCGTGGCCGCCCTGCACCACCTCTTCGAGGTCCAGGTGGAACGCACGCCGACGGCGGTTGCGATGATCACATGGTCGGACAGCAACGCAGAGACGCAAAGGCACAGAGACGCAGAGAATACAAAAGACCGGATAGTTGATGCTGCTGAAGGT
>JALONX010000861.1 GCA_025454695.1 Chloroflexaceae bacterium | reverse complement strand
GGAGGCTCGCCACGTGTAGATCGGGTAACGATGCCGCCCCGTAGGAACAGTGGAGAATGCCTCGGCGCACGCTGGCCACGCCCACAGCGTTAGCGTTGACCAGGCACTGCTTGCGTGCTATACTTCGCACGAGTGTTCGCCCCCAAACACACAATGCACCGCCGAACACGCCGCGAGCGCAGAGACAAAAGACAACGTATGCAGTAGGCAGTAGCGCTGCTTTGCTGTCTCCGGTCTTCGGTCGTCCGTCAAGCAATGTCTCCCCGTCCTCGGCGCTGCATACACAGGAGTCGCCCATGTCGCTTGATCTTACCGCCCTGAGCCGTCAGGTTCGCCAGATGAGCGGCAGTGTGGCCGCCGATGTGGCCGCCCTGGCCGAGCGCACTGCCAGCGTCCGCGCTCGCTTTATGCAGGAGGCGGGCGAGGAGCTGAACTGGACGCGGGCGGTGGATTTGAGCCGGGAAACGGCCTCGTGGCTCTTCGCCCGCCCGGTGGAACCCTTTGACACGGTGCGCGACCTGCCGCCCCGCCCGCCCGCCTACCAGCTTGTCGCCACCGACGGCTCGCAGATTGAGCTTGACCGCCACGGCATGGTGGCCTGCTATCTGATCAACATCGGGCGGGTCTTTCTGCGCTATGGCGAGCAGCCCGCCGCCCGGCTCACCTCCCAACCGGCCCTCTACTACCGTGAAGAAGACCTCTACCTTAGCGACGGGGCGCGGCGGGTGGCGATTGAAGGCAACTACCTCAGTGCCCGCCGTGACGTGGACGAAGGCGTGGCCCTGGCCGACCTGGCCGATGAGTTTTTGCACGGCCCGCTGCCCGCCATCGCCATGCAGGATGGCACGCTGGTGCGCTGGGCGCTGGCCGGGGCCGAGAAGTTTGTGCAGGAGCATTTTCTGGGGCGCTACCTGGGCTACCTGGAGCGCATGCGCGAACGCAACATCCCGGTGGTCTCCTACATCAGCCGCCCCCGTGCGCCGGAACTGGTCGGCACCATCCGCCTCATGCTCTGCCCCGATGTTGATCTGACCGCAAACAAGGGCGCAAAATGCAGCGAGTGCAGCGATGTGAAGGCGGGCCGCGCCCCCAGTTGCAGCCCCTGCCAGGGCCTGGTAGACGCCGATGTGCTGGCCGAGCGGCTCGGCGAGGGGCAGCGCGGGCCGCTGTTCATTTCGATGAGCCGGATCAACGTTGAGTCGTATGGCGAGCATCTGATCCACTTCTTCTACATGCGGGTGGGGCGCGAATTGACCCGGATTGAGTTGCCGCGCTGGGTAGCGCAAGATGCAGCCCAGGTTGACCTGGTGCATAGCCTCGTGTATGATCAGTGTGCCAAAGGCGACGGCTACCCGGTGGCCCTGGCCCGCGCCCACGAACAGGCCATCGTCCGCTCCGCCGACCGCAAGGCTTTTAGCCGCATGCTTGAAGGCAGCCTGCTGCGGGCCGAGCTTCCCGTTGCCAACTCGATGAAGCGGGACAGCAAGGAGTTTAGCCGGAGTTGAGGGAAGAACCGAGAACCGAGAACCGAGAACCGAGAACCAGGAATTGAGAACCGGGAAGCAACTGCGTACTGCGTACTACGTGCTGCGTAATCAGAGTCTGCTAATTCATACTTTATACATCATACTTCATACTTTTGCGTTATGGAACGAGTCGCCGAAATAATCGAATCCTCGACCACCAGCTTCACCGCCGGGGCCTATGAACTGCTGAGCGCACCGCCCTTTGGGACGCTGGTGCGGGCACAGTCGCGCACGGCGGGCATGGCGGTCTACGGCCTGGTGTACGAGATTCGCACCGGCAGCAAGGAGCCGGGCGGGCGGGCGGTGGTGCGGGGGCGCACCTACAGCGGGCGCGACCTCTACGATGCCGAGATTTACCACGAACACCCCGACCTGGCCGAGGTGCTGCAAACCGAGTTTTCGGCCATCACCGTGGGCTATGTGGAGGACGAGCGAGTCTACCAGTATTTGCCGCCCCACCCGCCACCGGTGCATTACAGCGTCTACGAGTGCGACCGACTGGAGCTGGCCCGCTTCGGCGAAACATGTGATTTTTTCCGGGGTGTGCTATTCTCCAGCGCCATTCCCAGCGATGAGTTGCTGGCGGCGACCATTCGGGCGATTGCCCGCGCCCGCCCCGATGGCCGGGCCTACCTGGTGCGGGCCGGGCGCGAACTGGCCAGCCTGCTCAAGGACGACTACGACCGACTCAGCGCTATTTTGCGCCGCATCCGACCCTGAAGAGTTCACCGCAGAGGCGGGAAGCCAAAAAAATCTCGCGCAAAGCCTGCCCTGCTCCTCGTCAAGCCCTTCGTCAAGCTCAGGAGAGCCTCGGAAACCGCTTGTCGAAGGGGGCGCGGAGATGTGTTTACCCAGAGACACGCAGAGCAATCCGAATCTGGGTTTTACGTAAATACTCTGACACCGAAATTTCAACGTATTTTTCGATCAACAAGATTAAAAATTACATCCGGTATAGCCCGCGCAGGCGGGCTTCGCACATCAGAGCCGCGCCCTTTAGGGCTACGGCGAGCAAATATACCCGTTTAATTCCTTAAAACTCATCAGCGTGTTTTGGTCTTCCAGCCACCGAATTCATTCGGTGGCTGAGGGAGTGAGAAATAAAAAAGACTTTGTTGTCAGCGTAGTAAAGTTCTACCTGTAGAACTTTACGCAACATCACGTAAACTTCCCTTTGTGCCTTTGTGCCTTTGTGAGAAATGTTTCTGATTACCTCCGCGCCCTCCGCGGTGAAAAAGTGCGGTAAAAAAGGAAAACACTATGAAACTTGATGTTGCAGTTGCCGTTGATGCCAATCCGTTGCCCACGATTGCCGAGGTGGCCCGTGCCGCTGAAGCGGTGGGCTTCCGCGGGCTGTGGACACCGGAAACGGCCCACAATCCCTTTCTGCCCCTGGTGCTCGCCGCCCAGCAAACCAGCTGCATGGAGCTAGGCACCTCGGTGGCGATTGCCTTTCCCCGCAGCCCCATGGTGACGGCCCAGGTTGCCTGGGATTTACAGGCCTTCTCGCAGGGGCGCTTTGTGCTGGGGCTTGGCACCCAGGTGAAGGCCCACATCGAGCGCCGCTTCAGTGCGCCCTGGGATGCGCCGGTGGGCCGCCTGCGCGACTACATTGCGGCTCTGCGGGCGATCTGGGATTCGTGGCAAAATGGCACGCGCCTGAACTACAAGGGCCAGTTCTATCAGCACACGCTGATGACGCCCTTCTTTAACCCCGGCCCGATTGAACACCCCAATATTCCCATCTATATCGCCGGGGTGAACACCGGCCTGGCTCAGCTGGCCGGTGAATGCTGCGACGGCTTCCACGCTCACCCGCTCAACAGCGCCAAGTATCTGCATGAAGTGCTGAAGCCCCAGATTGCCGCCGGAGCCGCCGCCGCCGGGCGGGAGGCCAGCGCCTGTGTGGTCGCCGGGAGCGCCTTTGTCATCACCGGGCCAGACGCGGCCAGCACCGAGAAACTGCGGGCTATGGTGCGCCAGCAAATCTCGTTCTACGCCTCCACGCCCACCTACCGCGCTGTGCTAGAATGCCACGGCTGGGAATCCGTGGGCGAAGAACTCTCGAACCTGGCCGCCCAGCAGCGCTGGGCCGAAATGCCCGCCCTGATCAGCGATGAGATGCTCGACGCTTTCGCCATTGAGGCCGCGCCGGAGCGCCTCGGGCGGGCGCTGGTGCAGCGCTACGGCGGGCTGCTGGATCGGGTTGCCCTCTACATGCCCTTTGTGCCCGGCCAGCACGACGACTTCTGGCGTGGGCTGGTGCAGGCGCTGGGGAAGTGACGAGTAACGAGTGACGAGTGACGAGTGACGAGTGACGAGTGGGTTGATACTTTGAGCCTGACGTAGGCCGTAGTGCCGCCTTCAAGCGGGACTCGTTGTTGGTGACCGCGATCTTGATGTTCTCGCTGGTGAGGCCGCAGGTATGCGAACCTGCCTGTTCCGATCATCAATTGTGGGCATTTACCCCACCTACACCTTCACCAACTACAATGAATTAGCAGCGATCATTGAGTCAATGCTTACAGCTTAATGTTGCTACATAAAAATCCGCACTTTATACTGCATCTTTCATCATTCATACTTTTTTACCATGCCTGGAAGCTTCGACAACCTTGACCTCTCGCCCAACCGCATTGAACAGACCCGCCAGCGGGTGGCCGCCACCACCGGCTATCTCGACCTGACCAGCAGCAATCCAACGCAGCAGGGTCTGCTCTTCCCACCGGAAGTGCTGCGGGCCGCCGCCGAACCCTACTGGGCCAGCCGCCGCTACGAGCCTGACCCACGGGGCAACCCGGCGGCCCGCGAGGCCGTGGCCGCCTACTACGCCGGGCGCACCCCGCCGCAGCATGTGGATGCCGACGCGATCTACCTCACCGCCAGCACCAGCGAGGCCTACAGCCTGCTCTTCGCCCTGCTGGCCGACTCCGGCGACAACCTGCTGGCCCCCAATGTCACCTACCCGCTCTTCGACTACCTGGCCGAGCTACGGGGTCTGGAACTACGCCCATACCGCATGGAAGAGCACAACAACTGGCAGATTGATGGCCGGAGTCTGCTGAACCAGGCCGATGAGCGGACGCGGGGCGTGCTGCTGATTTCGCCCCACAACCCTACCGGCGCGATTGTCCAGCAACCGATACCCGCCCTGAACGGGTTAGGCCTGCCGCTGATTTGCGATGAGGTGTTTGCGCCCTTCAGCTCTGCCACCCCGGCCACGCCGCCCCTGGCCGCCCTCCACCCCACGTTGCCGGTGTTTACCCTCAACGGCATCAGCAAAATGTTTGCCCTACCCGACATGAAGCTGGGCTGGATCGCCCTGAACGACCTCGCTCAGGCCGCCTACGGCCAGCGGCTGGAGCTGATCAACGACACCTTTCTCGGCGCGAATGGACTCACACAATCCTTGCTGCCCACCCTTTTCCGCGAGGGCGGGCCGTTTGTGGAAACGATGCGCCAGCAGGTGCGGGCTAACCTTGAGCTGGGCATGGCCCAACTGGCAACCTGCCCCCAGCTCACGGTGCGCCCACCAGACGGCGGCTATTATCTCTTTCCCGCCGTGCATGGCTGGGACGATGAAGAGGAGCTGGTGGTGCAACTGCTGGAACGGGGCGTGCTGCTCCATCCAGGCTACTTCTATGGCGACGTGCCCGGCACCCACCTGATGCTCTCAGCCCTCACCGAACCCCAGATTTTTGCTGCTGGCGTCAGTCGCTTATGCAACGCCCTTAATGAGATAACACGCTCTTAACGGAAGCATGCTACAGTGGGGAGTGTTTAGCTTTGCCACAGAGCGCACAGAGGACACAGAGAGTGTTTTTAGCTCACGCAAAGGCGCAAAGGTATCTC
>JALONX010000129.1 GCA_025454695.1 Chloroflexaceae bacterium | reverse complement strand
TGGCCTGGGTGTGCAACACATGCGCTCGCTGGCCGAGGTTGTCGATCACCTCGTGCGCGGCAAAGACCCTGCGCAGTAGGCATCTTGCAGCTCGCGCAAAGCCTGTCCTAAAGCTTTGAAGGGACGGGCCGTAAAGCTGCGAGGGATTCCGCCTGCACGTTCATTTGCGAACCTTTGTGAGCTTTGTGCCTTTGTGAGAAATTTCAAAATCAGTTGGGTTCTCATGCCAGCCGCCAGTACATCTTCTAGCCCACCAGTTGTTATGAAGCTAAGTCTCCGTTTCTGGGTTCGTATCGTCGGCATGTTTCTGCTTGGGGCGCTCTGCTACTGGGTCGGGGCAGAGCTTTCTGAGCCGGAGCCGAGCGAGACCCAACTCTTCGCCACCCGCCTGCTCATGCTGGCCGGGGCCGGGCTGGGGCTGCTTGTCACCCCTCGCATCACGCTCGACCCGGTGAGTGAGCTGTTGCGCCGCACCCGGAGCATTCCCCTCACCGCCATTGTGCTGATTGCGCTCGGTGGTTTGCTTGGCCTGGTATTTAGCGTCCTGCTCACCTTCCCGCTCACGGCCCTGCCCGCGCCGCTCAGCCAGTTTCTGCCGATTGGCGTGGCGCTGCTGCTTGGCTACATTGGCGCGGCTATTTTTGCTTCCCACCGCCGCGACCTCTACGACCTGGCGAAGGCCTGGCGGCGCACCCGATCGGCAACGGCCACCCCCGGCGATACCGAACAAACGGTTGCCTCAACGGGCGTAGCGCCCCGCCGCTACCTGCTCGACACCAGCGCGATTATTGATGGCCGCATCGCCGCCGTCGCTCACACGGGCTTTCTTGAAGGCACCCTGCTGGTGCCCGCCTTTGTGCTGGCCGAACTGCAAGACCTGGCCGATTCCAGCGACGAACTGCGCCGCAGCAAGGGCCGCCGAGGGCTAGATCTGCTCAACCGCATGCAGAAGGACTCACCGCTGCCCGTCGAAGTTGTCAGTGTTGAGGTGAGCGGGGTCAACAAAGTGGATGATAAGCTGGTGGCGTTGGGGCGGCAATACCAGTGCCCGGTCATCACCAACGACTTTAACCTGAACCGGGTCGCCGGGTTGCAGGGCGTTAAAGTGCTGAGCCTTAACCAGCTGAGCGAGGCCGTGCGCCCGCCGGTGCTGCAAGACCAGCGCTTCCATGTGATTATTCGCAACGAGGGCAATTCGCGCCAGCAGGGTGTGGGCTACCTGGACGACGGCACACCGATCATCGTCGAAGAGGCCCGCAGCCTGATCGGCCAATCGGTTGAGGTGGTCGTCACCCGCCTGCACCAGACCCAGACGGGCCGCCTGATTTTCGCCCAGCTAGCCAACGGCACGCCGGTTCAGAACGCTGAACGCTGAACGGCTGGCAGTTGGCAGTAGGAGCGAACGGCAAACTCGTAACTCGTAACTCGTAACTCGCCATGCGTCTTGTCATCCAGCGCGTTTCCTCCGCCTCCGTCACCGTGGCGGGCCAGGTGGTCGGCCAGATCGAGCGAGGTCTGCTTGTGCTCGTTGGCATCACCGCCAGCGACACGGCGACTGACGCCATGCACCTGGCCGAAAAAACCGCCAACCTGCGCATTTTCCCCGACGACGAAGGCCGTTTCAACCGCTCGCTGCTCGATGTGGGCGGGGCGGCGCTGGTTGTCTCCCAGTTCACCCTCTATGGCGACGTGCGCAAGGGCCGCCGCCCCAGCTTTATCGCCGCTGCGCCGCCAGAGCAGGCCGCGCCCCTGGTAGATGCCTACGCCGAGGGCCTACGCAGCCTCGGCATCCACGTGGAACGGGGCATCTTCGGTGCATCCATGCAGGTCGCCCTCGTCAACGACGGCCCAGTAACGATTCTGATTGACAGCGATGAGGTGAAGAAGCGGTGATTGCGTACTGCGTACTGCGTAATCCGTACTGCCAACTGCCAACTGCCAACTGCCAACTGCCAACTGCCAACTGCCAACTGCCAACTGCCAACTGCCAACTGCGTATAGTGCGAGTAATCGTCAATCGTCAATCCGCCTGCCCTGAGCTTGTCGAAGGGTCAATCGTCAATCGCCCGGTCTCCTGTCCCCGGTCAATCGCCCCGTTCGGTTCTGGTAATACCTCCGTGCTACACTCGTACAATCGCATGGCTATTACTGGCCAATACATGTCGGACAACTCGTAACTCGTAACTCGTAACTCGTAACTTGACATGCCCGACTCCACCGCACCACAAGCCGAGTCTCCGCTGCCGGTGACCTGCACTATCAAGCGCGAGGTTGATGTGTATGTGGCCATTAGCCGAGGGCGCGAGCTGGCCAACGCGATTGGCTTCAACGAGATTGACCGCACCCGCATCGAGATTGTGATTTTGGAACTGACCCGCAACCTGCTGGTGCATGCTGGTGGCGGCGACCTGCGCCTTTCGCACGTCACCGACGGCGAACGTACCGGCATGGCGGTGGCCACAGTTGACAACGGGCCAGGCATTGCCGACATTGACATGGCCATGCGCGATGGCTATAGCACCGCCCACACCCTTGGAGCCGGGCTGCCGGGCGTTAAACGGCTGATGGACAGCTTTACAATCGAATCCACGGTGGGGGTTGGCACCCATGTACGGGCCGTCAAATGGCTCCCCCGCCGTAACACTGGAGGCCGCCGATGAGCAGCATCACCTGGGGCGCGGTTTGTCGCCCAAAAAAGGGCCAGAGCGTGTGCGGCGACACCTTCGTCGTGGCCAGCAATACCGAACACAATACGCTGATCGCGGTTATTGACGGACTCGGGGGCGGGCAGGAAGCCGCTGTCGCCGCCGAGCGGGCCGCAGGCGTGTTGCGCGATCATCCTGAATACAGCCTGACCGACCTGCTGCACAAAGCCCACCAGGCCTTGCACCACACCCGTGGCGCGGTGATTGGCGTCATGCAGCTCGATCTGCGTGGTCGGCGCGCTTCGTACATGGGGGTGGGCAACATCGGCGTGCAAAGCTACAGTAGCCAGTCCATCAAGCCCATTTCAAAAAATGGCATTCTGGGCTACAAACTTCCCTCGCTACTTCAGCTAAATTATTCCTACAATTCTGGCGATACCTTCGTTCTTTATAGTGATGGCGTGTCGAGCAAGTTTGGCAACGACGACTCGCTCGACATTTCACTCACACCGAACGATTTAGCACAAGCCATCGTGCAGCGCTACGGCAAGGACTCGGACGACGCAACGGTTCTGGTTGTACGCTGCCCGTAAACTCAATCTATGAGCGCCGATCTCGCCCACTGGCTAACCACCCACGAAGACACGCTGCTTGAGCATTGGGCCAACGCCCTCACTCCGTTGTCGCCTACAGCTGGCAATCTGCAACAGGCTGCCCCCTGGAATAGCGATGGCGGAACAACCGCCACCGTCAGCACCACCCTGCACGACATTTTTATCGGCCTGGTGGAAGCTGCTCAAGGCAACTTTACTCGACTTGAAGAGGACTTGCAGCAGTTCGCCGAATCGAGTGACCATGGCCGCGCCCTGCCCGAAATCCTCCGCATGCTCACCCGCCTGCGGCGACCAGCCCGCGACCTGTTGCGCACCCAACGCCTCAGCACCGATAACGCACTCTCGCTGGTGAGTGACCTTGATCACCTGCTAGACGAAAGCATTGAGCTGACCACCAGGGCCTGGATGGAACACAGCGATGCAATGCTGGAGGAGCGCGAGTTTATCGCCCAGAGCCTTGATTCCGCTTCCGCCGCCGCCGACAAACGCGCCCTGCAACTCACCACGCTGAACCGCATCTCGCAGAAGCTTTCGATGAGCCTGGAAATGGACTCATTGCTTGACCTGATTGGTTCCAGCATGGTCAGCCTGCTGGAAGTGCAGCATGTGAGCATCTGGCTGGCCGAACTGGAAACTAACCCGACTGCGTCGCCCATCCTTGGTGCGGTGAAGTGCTGGGGCCAGGAAGCAACCCCGGTGGCAGGCACAACCCTCTGTGATGTGCCGCCGACTGACCTGGTGCTGCGGGCCTACCGCGAGCAGAAGATGCTGTTTGAGCATAACCCCACGCCTGCCAGCCATGGTTCCTGGCTTCAGCCCGGCTGTGGCGTGGTGGTGTTCCCACTGCTGATGGGCGAACAGGCCATTGGTGCCGTCGCCCTGCAAGACTCAGACCCTATCCACCAGCTGCGGATGCAGCACGACATGGCCGAAGGTATGGTGAACCAGGCCGCCATCGCCCTGCAAAACGCCCGGCTTTACGAGCAGGTGCGCACCCTGAACGGCGAACTGGAACAGCGCGTGGTAGAGCGCACCAGCGAACTGCAGGACGAACGCGACCGCCTCAGCACCGTGCATGAAATTGCCACCGAAGTAAGCAGCACCCTTGACCTGGATAGCCTGCTTGAAACCTCGCTGGCGGCGCTGGCCCGCATCACGCTGGCCGAACATGGCACGCTGCTGCTGCTGGAAGCGGAAACGGGCTTCCTCATTCGGCGGGCGGTGCTTGGGGCTGGCAGCTACGATGTGTTTGCCCGTTTTCCTGGAGGCATGGGCCTGGCAGGCTGGGCGGTGCAGCACAAGCGCCCGGTGATGGTAGCCGACGTGCGGAATGATGCACGCTGGGCCGCGCTGGAAGGCTCGGTGCTGGAGCGGCAGGGGTCGTTGCTGTGTGTGCCCCTGGTGATGCAGGGCGAGGTGCTAGGCGTGCTGACGCTGGCCCACAGCAAGATCGGCTTTTTTAACGATGGCCACCTGCGCCTGCTGATGGCCAGTGCCGGTGCAATTGCGATTGGTATTCACAACGCCAATCTTTACAGCGAGATTGTTTCGCAGTACGAACACAGTAGCGAACTGCGCCGCCGCCAGCAAACCGAAGCCAGCCAGATGGGCGCTATTCTGCAAAGCCTTTCGGACGGCGTGATTGTGGGCGACCTCTATGGCAACATTCTTTCGGCCAACCCGGCCGCGGCCCGCATTCTGCACTATGACCTGGAGGAACTGCTCTTCACCTCCATGCCGCTGCACGACATTTTGAAGCGCTACCTGGGGCCGCGCATTAGCGACATGCCGCTGGATGAACTGCTGGCCAGACCGATTGGCTTTAACGACCAGCCGCGCCAGTTCACATGTGATGTGCGCTTTGAAATGCAGGTGCTGCGCTTAAAGCTCAACCCGGTGCTGAAAGAAGACGGCGAGTTGCTTGGTGCGCTGCTGCTGATTCGCGACATCACCCTGGAGGAAGAATCGGATCGCCTCAAAACCGAGTTTATCGGCACCATGTCACATGAGTTGCGCACGCCGATGACCTCGATCAAGGGCTTTACGCAGCTGCTGGCCATGGGCAGCCTGGGGCCGCTCAACGACACCCAGCGCGAGTTTGTTGACACGATCTACACCAACACCGAGCGCATGATTGCGCTGATTAACGATGTGCTGGAGATTACCAAGATTGAGTCGGGCAGTATTGAGCTTGACCTGCGCCCGCTGCACCTGGCCGAGGCCCTCAGCGGCGTGGTGGCCGAACTCAACGGGCTGATGGAAAAGCGCCAGCACACCCTGCACATCAGCATCCCGCCGGGCCTGCCGCTGGTGCGGGGCGACTCGGGGCGCTTGCGCCAGGTGTTGCAGAACCTGCTTTCCAACGCTGCCCGCTACACGCCCGCTGGCGGCGAGATTCGGGTGGAAGCCCGTGAGGCGGTGCTGGACGACGTTCCTAACCATGTGCGCGACGGCGTGGCCGCCGACCGGCGCTACACCCAGATTGACATTCGCGATACCGGAGTTGGCATCGCGCCCCACGAACTGGACAAGGTTTTCCAGCGCTTCTACCGCACGGAGAACCCGCTGAAGATTGAGGCTGGCGGCCAGGGCCTGGGCCTGTCGCTGGTGAAGGCCCTGATCGAGCTGCTGGGCGGCAGGATCTGGGTTGCCAGCAGCCTGGGCGAGGGCAGCACGTTTAGCTTTATTCTGCCAGCGGCGTGACACGGAGACCGGAGACCGGAGACCGGAATAACAATATGACCTTTTATGCGTAATGCATAATGCATAATGCGTAATCCGCAACTCAGAACGGATTACGCATTACGCAGTACGAAGCTGGTTCTCGGTTCCCTTCGGCTTGGCTCAGGGCAGGCTTGGTTCTCGGTTCTCGGCTCTTCAGCTCACCCGCACGAACTTGCGCTTGCCGACCTGCACCACCACCTCAACGCCTGGCGACAGCTGCATGTCGGCGTCGGCGACTTTCTCGCCCCCCACGCGCACACCATCCCCGGCGATCAGGCGGCGGGCTTCGCTTTTGCTGGTGGCCATCCCGGTTGATACCAGCACCTCCAACAGCGCCGTCGGCCCGCTTAGTTGATGCACCGGCATGTCGGCGGGCAGTTCGCCTTTGCGGAACTGGCGCACGAAGGCTTCTTCAGCTGCTTGTGAGTCCGCCGGGCTGTGGAACTGAGCCACAATCTCGCGGGCCAGCTTCATCTTCAGGTCACGCGGGTTGACGCTGCCAGCGCCCATGGCCTGTTGCATCTCGGCAATCTCCGCCAGCGGCACGTCGGTCAGCACCTCAAAGTAGAGCGGCAGCACCTCGTCGCTCATGGACATGATTTTGCCGTACATGTCGGCTGACGGCAGGCGCACATCCACCGTGTTGTTAAAAGTTTTGCCCATCTTGCGCCCGTCGGTGCCGGGGATGAGCGGCAGCAGAAACACATGTTGGGGCGTCATGCCAAGCTGGGCCTGGAGTTCGCGCCCGGCCAGGTTGTTGAACTTCTGGTCAGTGCCGCCGAACTCCACATCGGCATGGATCGCCACTGAGTCGTAGCCCTGGAGCATGGGATACATCAGCTCCAGCACGGTGAGCTTGCCGCCCTCTTCGTAGCGCTTACGGAAGGTCTCGTGGGCGAGCATCTGGCCCAGGGTGAAGCGCCCGGCCAGGTCGAGGGCGTTTTCCAGCTTGAAGTTGCCGAACCACTCGCTCTGCCAGCGCACCTCGGTGCGGCTGCGGTCTACCACAGTGAAGAACTGCTCCATGTAGGTTTCGGCGTTCTGGCGCACAATATCGGCGGTGAGGCGAGGGCGGGTCTCGTCGCGCCCGCTGGGGTCGCCGATCTGAGCCGTCCAGTCGCCCACAATAAGCACCACCTGGTGGCCCAGTTCCTGGAACTTGCGCAGCTTGCGCAGGCCCACGGCATGGCCAATGTGCATGTCGGGTTTGGTCGGGTCAAAGCCCTGTTTGAGCCGCAGCTTACGCCCGCTGGCCAGCAGCGCCCGCAGCTCGCTTTCCACAATCACCTCGGCCACGCCACGGGTAAAGAGTTCATTCATATCCATACGAGTCGCTCCCTCAACATACAAAACGAGCGTGGATAGTGCTTCCACGCTCGCGTCTCGCCGTTCGGGTTGCACCAGCACTCATGCCCTGGGGTGGGCCTCGGCGTAGGTGCAATAGAAATGGCGCTGAGTCTGCATCCGGTTTCTCCTGGCCCTATGGTAGCACGGCTGGCGGGGGCGTGTCAATGTGGGCGGCGCAGCGCAGCGCCAAACGCGGTGATGGGAGGATAAGAACTGTGTGTGTTATACTTGTTAGACGGACAGATCGTCTGTCTAAATACATCCTGGAGCGGTATTAGACAGAAATAGGCGCGGCCTAAGATCGCGGGAGTTAGGCGGCTGGGGGCCGTCGAATTCATGTTGGATGGCCTCATATACTACACTCACATCTTGAAGATAGCTCATTTCTTATCTATCCTACAAGTTAACAACATAAGAAAGGGGTATTTATGAGTGCTCGTTTCGAGTATGTTTATACTATGACCGACTATTACGATGCGCCCCGCAAAGGCATCGCAAATGTAAATGGAGTGCCACATGTTTATGAATCCATTTTCGATTACGATATTGATGAGTATAGTGTGTTTTACTACCTTAAACCAATCTCGAAAGAAATATTAAACCTTGCACTAGAAGAATGGGAGATGTTCCAAAAATGGCAAATTGCACGATTACAGGATGAAACAACGATAGAAGATCACCCCGTATTACCAGAAGATCGTAAACAGTTCGATACGTTGCGCCCTGTGCTTGAAATAGAATTAACTATTCGGAACCAAGACATCGAGGAACATAAAGTCAAGTATGCCTTGGCTGAGTTTTCCATTGGAGATACACTTGGTTTACATGGGCCAAAATTGCCTATACTCGTTCGATGGACGTTACTACCAACCCTAAAAAAGATACAAATGCAGGATTTCGCAAACAGTAGCAAAATTATTCAAGAAGAAACATTAGAAGAAGATGGATGTGTTATTGAGCTACATACAAAGCGGGCATTCAATATCCAAAAATGGGAAAGACTTATACAGGCAATTGACAACTACGCCACTTTCATCACTCACAACCACACGATAAGCCGTAAACTGGCAGGCTGTATTTCAGCAGTTCAGCAAGTATTTACGGATTACCTTGCCACACAAGACCCGAAAATTGATAATACTGCAAAACAAAGGAAATTAGAAGCACTTTACACCGATTTAGAACAAGCAGTAAATAGAATATATTGGGATTAAACCCCGTAGCAGGGCCGTCCAACCAAGCCTTGCAGCACGACGCCGCTGGCGCGTCCCTAACCTGGGATCGATCTACAGCGCTTTCATCATGCCAAAGCCCGTACTGCTTCACACGCCCGCCAGCGGCGCGGCTGAAGGCTAGGCGTTGGGCCGCTTCGGCGGGATGTCGTCCGCCCATGCCACACAGCCACGGTCGTGCCAGATGCCATCCAGCCGCAGCCGGTGTGGCGGATGCCATGGGCGGAGTCGTCGTCGCGGATGCCATCCGGGATCCGCCGTCGGTGTGGATGCCGTCGCCGCAGCCGTCGTGGTGGATGCCCTGGCCGCCGCCGGGGTGCCGCATGCCATCCAGGGATACCCAGCCTGCCGCATGCCATCCAGCCGCAGCCGTCGTGGGGATGCCATCGAGCACCCGCCTGCGCCCATGCCGTTGGGCAGCCGCCGTGGCGGCGGTCGGCGGTGGTGCCGCTCCACGGCACGGCCCAACACCGCATGCAGCCGACGCGCGGACTCGGGGCGATGTTTCAGTGGCGGCGCGTGCCGCCCGTCGGCGCGGTTCAGACCGGCATCCGCGCGCGGCTGATGCCGGCCGTTGGGCGGCGTTAATGTGATACAATACATCTACACAGTTACTCAGGAATCTTGGCGGACAAGTTCTATATTATCCGGAGCCTTGCATTAGCTGATACAGCTTTTAGTGGACACAATTGAAATGGAGGAGAAATGAAGCCGAGTAAGATTGCTAAACGGGATTTCCTTGCTTCTGGAAAAGGAATTTTGATTATCCTGCTTGCTGTTGTATTAATTTTTCTCGGCTGGTGTGTTTTTGTCTATTTTCAGTACCCCGAACTTATAAGACAAGGTCAGTTTGAAGCATTGTTTGGAGGGCTTAATTCATTATTTTCGGCTTTGGCATTTGCTGGTCTAATCTTTACTATATTTCAGCAGCAAGCTGAATTAGAGCTTCAAAGGCAGGAACTTGCTGCGACACGCAAAGAGCTTAGAGCTACAGCGGAGGCAAATCAAGCTGTGGCTCAAGATAGCCAGTCCAATGCTCTTTCAGCCTTATATCAACAGTTTAATCAAGATGATTTTATAAAGGTTCGCTTGGAAGCATGGCAGGTTCTTACTCAATGTATTAAGCATAAGGATTATTGTGATTTTGTGATCCATTCCCTTTTTGCATCAGGCAAATGGTCGCAGAAGCGCACTGATGCATTATCTCAGAAGATACATACATTTTACCCGCAGAACGAGGATTCTGACCTTGAAGATGCTATCAAAGCTGACACCAAAGCTAGACATTCTCTCGGCAATGTAATGAACTTCTATAACATGCTCTCGCTTAGAAAAGCACCTAAAGCTGTGTTTGAAAGATGTGAGTTTTATTATGACTGGTGGCGACCATTGTTGTGGTGGTTTTCCGATGCTATCTTTGAAGTTTACAATGGCGACCCTGATATTCAAGCATATTGTCGCGAGCCCAAGTGGGATGTTATGTTGTTAGAGTTAGACAGAATTTATGGCTTTGCTACGCCCCCTACTTCAAAAGAGCGTTGGATATACTTTGAAAATCATCCCGTTTTTCGGTCATTGGTTTCAGACTCGGATAACAGCATAAATAATAAATTAGATCAAGATCGCCAAACAGGTAATAAGGCAAGTGAAGCGCATGAAACACAAACAGAATAATAGTGGGTTCAAAAAGTATACATTTCAGTTAAAAAGAATATAAACAATGCAAATTGAACGAAACATGCCTTCAAGTAGAGCAAGGTACTTTAAGAATACAGTGTTTTGGGTATCAGAGTGTAATCAGTAAATTACATACATCACAAAAGGCGCCCCCCAACCAAGCCTTGCAGCGTGACGCCGCTGGCGCGGCCCTAACCTGGGTGCTTTCTACCCGACAAAGCGCGGCCGCCGGCGGTCGCTCCGCCGGTCGCTCGTTCCAGTTAGCCGGCACGTCGTCTGCCACGCTCGATCTCGTCACGCCGGCGGCGGCTCGCACGTTGCTGGCGGCTCGTCCTGCTGTCGTCCCGTTCGCTCTCGACGGCTGCCAGCGGCGCAGGTGATGCACAGGGCGTTGGACTGGCCTCCACCACGTCACTTTGCCCTCTTGCACAACAGAGCGTAAGGGTGTATACTTCAAGTATATACTTCAAGCAAAGGGAAAGGAAACAAACGAAATGGATACCGCAAAACTCTTTCAGAATGGGAAAAGTCAAGCAGTTCGGCTCCCACGAGAGTATCGATTTCGTGGGTCAAAAGTCTATATTAAAAAGATGGGTAATGCGGTTGTATTAATACCCGAACAAGACTCGTGGCAGAATTTCATAGAAAGTATCAATTTGTTTTCGGAAGATTTTATGGAAGAGCGTGTGCAACCATTTAATG
>JALONX010000128.1 GCA_025454695.1 Chloroflexaceae bacterium | reverse complement strand
CTGGCCGAGTCGGGCTACCGGGTAATTTGTTACGATCTCAAAGGCCACGGCTTCTCCAATAGCGACCCGCAGCGGGGCTACACCGTTGAGGGTTTCAGCAACGATTTGCAGGGTTTCACCAAAGCCCTGGGCCTTGGGCCGCAGCACATCGCCGCCTTTTCACTGGGGGCCTTTGTGGGCCTGCACTATGCCAACGCCGCACCAGCAGAGGTGCGCAGCCTGACCTTCTTTAACTTCGCCATGTTTGATTACAACCGCACCGCCTCGGCGATTATCCCCAAGGTGCTAGACACGGTGTTTAACCGGGTGCTGCGCCCAATTGATCGCATGGGCCTGTGGTGGATTCCCTACATCTACGCCCTGGCGGTGCTAGCCAAAAACACCGCCCCGGTGAGCGATGTGAAACTGGCCACCCTGAGTCTGCGCTGCTGCGACCCGGAGGCGGTACGGGTTTCGGCCTCGCAGTTGGCGCAGCAGGAGATTTTAGAAGCGGTGCCACGGCAAATGGCGGCGATCAATCAGCCGGTGCTACTGGTGGCCGGCAAGGGCGACCCGATCATGAGTTCCAAAGGTGGCAAAAAGCTGATGAGTTTTGCTCGCAACGGCACCTACATGGAAGTGCCCAAATGTGGCCACCTCATCCTGTTTGAGTTGCCGCAACGGGTGATCAGCATTTTGCGTGAGAACCTGGGCAAAATTTGACATATAATATAAACAGTAGAGGTTAGGGGTTAGGGGTTAGTCGCACAGCTTCTCGTTGCGCTCATTGCGTCGTCCTCAATGTCCTCAATGAAAATAACCCTTAACCCCTAACCCTTAACCGTATTCGTTTACTGCTACGCGCCTGGAAAGTGCGGTTCCCATGTATTTGATGTTACGTGTTGATGGGCAGACAGCCCGTGTACACATGGATAATGCCGGTGAGCAGAACCTGACGGTGGGAGAATATGCCTACCGCCCGGCCCGCATGGCGCAACGGGTGCGCAAACTGGCCACAAAAATGTGGGGCCGCGACCTCACCTCGGACGTGCTTGATCAGCGCCTGGTGTTTGAAGCGCTGGACGGCAACCGGGCCGGGACTCGCTGGGGCGATAGCGGCAGTTTTACTCCGGCCACTGGCTCCACCATCGCCCTGGGCCGCTGGGACGAAGACGCCACCGTGGGCATTGCCCTGCACGAGCTGGCCCACGAAATGCACATGCGGCAGGGCGGCTACGACGACAGCGACGGCGTGATCCGCGAGGCCCTTTCGCTGCTGGCGGAACGGGAAGCGGGCCTGGTGCGCACCTTTGAACGGGAACCCTACTACACTGCCAGCAATCTCGTGACGGAGTTGTGCGAGTTGGGGGCCTTTAGCCGCATGGGGTTTGGGCAGCGCTGGGCTGAAGTGGTGGCGTTAACGAGTGACACGGGGCTGGCCGACCTGGTCAACTTTTATCTTGACCGGGACGAGCACCTTGGACTCACGCGCTGGCTCAAGCGCTTTAGCGAGCGGATGGAGACCCGTGACGCCCTGCTCAACGCCATTACCACATGTTCGCTGCGCTACAGCCTGGACTATCGCCGCGCCTTGATTAAAAGCCTGGTGCGCTGTAACCCTACTACGCCGCTTACCCGCCTGTATGAAGTGCTTGATGCCGTGATGACATTGGATAAGCGTTATCCTGATGATGATTTAAGCAAAATTATTGACTTTTGTTTTGCGCCGCTGGTGCAGCCCCGTCGTGGGTTACTGGCTTTCGGTGCGTAGAAGGGAATTCCTATGGCGCGGTACAAAGAGTACGACGACGATACGAATCCAACGGTCAACTGGATCCCTGAGCCACTGCGTGATGTGTTTGGCCTGGATGACGATTATCGCAAGCCAAAATATGGTCAGTACGACTCATCGCGCGCACGTATGGCCGAAAGCACCACCAGTTGGGTTCCCGGCTTCATTCGGCGCTGGCTCGGCCTAGACTATACCGAACCAAAACGCTATGGCTACGATGAGGGCGAACGCTACGCGCCGCCCCCGCCGCCTCCGGCCCGCAGCTATAGCCCGCCTGCTGCACCACCAACCCGCAGCTACAGCAGTTCGGCCTCATCTACCGGCTCTAGCTCATCTAGCGGTGGTGCGAGCGGCTCCATTGGCAAAACCGACTACAACGCCCCACGGCCCCAGGGCAGCGAGCGCATGAATTTTAGCCAGCTCCCTGGCCCAGCGTCGGGCGGCACCGGCGCAAGTGGTGGCACCGGCGGCTACAGCGGTGGTGCGCTGGCTCCTGGCATGGCTGGTGGTCAGCCTGACCGCTTTGAGGGCTATGTGAAGCCCATCACCTATGGCGCACGCATGTGGGTGCGGGGTGCCCTGCCGCCCCAGGGGCTGGAAGAGTTCACCAAACAGCTGCGCAAAACCACCAGCGACGTGACGGGACTGTACAGCGACTGGCTGCGTTTCCAGTTTGATGATGTGTTTAAAGCCTTCGATAGCCTGCGTCGGAGCAACAGTAGTAATGGCTCTGGTGCTGTGCGCCGGGTGCCGGTGGCAACCCGCCCAGTGACGCCGGTGACGCCGGAGATGGCCATGCCCGCCAGCGCTGCCGAGATGCCGCCGGTGGTGAACCCGCTGGACGCCGAACCACCCCCGCCGCCCAACCCGGTGCCCCCCGTAGGTGAGGGCGAGAAGAAAGACGATTTCTAACGGCGAAGAACCGAGAACCAAGAACCGAGAACCAGCAAGTATTCGCAAGCGGTTCTTGGTTCTCGGTTCTTGGTTCTTGCCTGGGGATTGTTATGGAAAATCCAGTTGTCATTGTGGGCGGCTGGCTCTCCACACCGGATGACTACCGGGGTCTGGCGACGCACCTGGCCCAACCGCCCTACAACCGCATCGTGTACATATGTGACATTGGCCGCGGGCTGTGGTTGAGCCTGCGCGACCCGGAGTTTCACCCGGCGATTGAGATTGTGGCCCGCACGGTTGAGCTGGCCATGCAGGAAACAGGCGCGACCAGGATTGACATGATTGGCCATAGTGCTGGTGGGCGCATTGCGCGGGCCAACCTCGGCCACGCCAGCTATGGCGGCACGGCCTACAACGGCCAGCGCCATGTGGCCAATTTCACCACCCTTGGCACGGCCCACGCCACGGTTGAAATTTATGTGGCCCAGTTTGGCAAGTGGGTCAACGAGATGTACCCTGGTGCCTACTACAGCCATATTGCCTACTGCTCGGTGGCGGGCGAGAGTGTGCAGGGGCGGCGCATTGGTTCGCCCGAGCAGATGCTTGCTTTCCGTTCGTATGAATTGACCTGCGGCGACGGCAACGAAATCGGAGACGGTGTTATCCCAATGCGGAGTTGTTTCTTGCAAGGGGCCGACAACCTGGTGCTGCGGGGCGTGCGTCACGCGCCCTACAACGCTCCTCGCACATGGTATGGTGCCCCCGAGGTGGTGGAACTCTGGTACGAGGGAGGAGTGACGAGGAACGAACAGCGAGTAATGCGTGCTGAACGCTGAATGTACAAGGGAAATTGTTTTTAGTAGTCTGTAAAGTACGTTTTCTTCCATGCAATCTCAGTGTCACCCCGACCGCAGGGAGGGGTCTTCAGCGGACGGCACTGTAGATTCCTCCCGGAGCCTGCCCTGAGTACAGCGAAGGGGTCGGAATGACAACGCACAGCAGTGGATACAAAGAAACGTCGTTTACAGAGCACTTAGTTCCCTTAGTTCCTTTAGTTCCCTGCTCATAGAAAAACTCGTAACTCGTAACTCGTTATTTTATACTTGACATATGCGTCCATTAGTCTTACTCGGCGGCTATCTTACCAGGCCCGGCGACTTTAGCGCACTGGCGGCAGCCCTGGCAGCCCCGCCCTACGATTTTCAGGTCTTCACGGTGCCGGTGGGCCGGGTGCGCTGGGCCTTCACCCGCGACTACGATTTTCGCCCCGTGGTGTCGCGGCTGCGCGAAACGGTGCAGGTGGCGCTGGAAGCAACCGGCGCGGAGCGGGTGACGCTGGTGGCTTATAGCGTGGGCGGCACAGCGGCCCGCATCTATCTGGGCGAACAGCCGTACCTGGGCGAGGTGTATGGCGGGCGGCGCTATGTTGAACAGCTCGTGACGCTGGGCACGCCCCACACCAGCCTGGAACGCTGGACGCTGAAGTTGTATCGCTACGTGAATGAGACTTACCCTGGCGCATATTACAGCGAGGTGCGCTACACCTCAGTGATTGGCCAGGCTTTGCAGGGGCGGCGCAACGGGCGCTTTGTGGAGCGCATGGCCAGCGACAGCTATGTGATGGTGAGCGGCAGTGGCCACGAGAATGACTGGGGCGATGGGGTGACCAGCCTGGTGGCGGCGGCGCTGCCCGGTGCGGAATATCTGGTAGTGCCGGGGCTGTACCATTCTTCGTTCCATGGCAAGCCCTGGTATGCCGACCCGGCGGCGTTGCCTCGTTGGGGCCGCGTGTTAGGGCAGCCCGCGCTGGTGGCGGTGTAAGATCTACGGCAACATAACGTGATAGCGCGAACGTAGTGCGGACTTCAGTCCGTTGCAAACGTATCTGGACTATAACGCGGACTGAAGTCCGCACTACGCACTACTTATGTGGATGATGTCAGCCTTTGTCTAAACGTGGTGGTAGTGTCGTATATGTACATCACCTGCATCCCTTTACAAGCTTTGCGTGAGCAAAAAGCTGAGCTACGCACCACGGTTGTCAAATTATTAGTTGAAGTTTCTGATTTTTGTACTATAATACAAACGTGGGTATGAGAGACACACGCGATCGTCTGCTGCTCCGTTGTATCGGCGGGCTGAGCTTTATCTCACTAGCGTGTTACACCGCTGTATGGCGGCTGTGCAGGCAGGAGGCCAACAACCCGGACGCAGGGGTGGCAGCGCGGCGGCGGCGGCTGGCGACTATCGCCCACACGCTGGATTGGAGCGTCAACCTGATTATTGCGCTGGCGTCGCGGCGCATGTTGCAGCAAGAGGTGTATGGCGGGCAGCACCACCCGCGCTGGCTCCGTATCTACTACGTCATCACCGGGCCGCTGCCCACGCTGGGCATGGTAGCCACGATGATTACCGGCTACCGCTGGGGGCCGACGATGGCACAACACCCGTGGCAACGGCGGGTGCATCGGCTGGCGGCAACGGGCGGCTATGTGGCCTGGTGGTTCAGCATCTTGCCGATTTTTGTGCAGCCCCTGGTGAACCGCTGGGCACAGGGGCAGCAACAGAATAGGCGATCACAAAGGCACAAAAGCCTGCCCTGAGGCTCCCCTGAGCTTATCGAAGGGCTTGACGAAGGGGCACGAAGTATGTGCAATAAGCACATCTCTCCACAACCCTTTGTGCGCTTTGCGAGGAACGGCTCCAATGTTGGCTGTGTCGCTCGTATGGTGCAGGTTTTATCGTAAAACGTGGTATCGTATGAGGTATCAAGTTTTGTACCATACGTCAGGCGTTTTATGGATACCACGACAATTCAGGCTTCCAGGACGAATGTCAGCTTTGTTCAACGCCTGCGGGCGCATATCAAACTGGCCGACCCGGTTACATGGATCTCGCCAACCTTAACAACTTTTTGTGGGGCGGTTGCCTCGGGCTGGCAGGGCGGCTTTAGCTTGAGCAACCCGCGCCACCTGGCCCTGGCAGCCCTGGCCGCGCTGATGACTGGCCCGCTCTGCACGGGCTTCAGCCAGAGCATCAACGACTATTATGACCGCGAACTGGATGCCATCAACGACCCCAGTCGGCCCATTCCGTCCGGGCGGGTGTCGCTGTTCGGGGCGCGGGTGAATTTTACGGCGCTGGCACTGGCAACCATGCTCGTGTCGCTGGTGCTAGCCCAATACAACCCGCTTATTCCGCTGCTGGCGGTGGTGGGCCTGGTGTTGTCGGCCATCTACAGCATTCCGCCCATCAAGCTCAAGAAGCACTTCTGGCTTGGGCCACCAGCGGTGGGCTTTGGCTACGTGGCGATGAGTTGGGTCGCTGCCCATCTCATCTTTGCACCGATGACCTGGGAAAGCCTGGTGGTTGCCGGAATTAACGGCGGGTTGGCAACTGGTCTGCTCTTTCTCAACGACATCAAGAGCGTGGAGGGTGACCGCAAACACGGCCTGCAATCGTTGACGGTGGCCATGGGTGAGCGGAAGGCGCTGCTGGTAGCGTACAGCGTGATTGCATTTTTTGAAATTGTGCTGCTGGTGCTGGCGGCAATGTGGGGCCACCCCTACCTGGCGGGATTTGTGCTGCTGGCGCTGGTGGTGCCAATCTACAGCCAAGTGCGACTCTATCGAGAGCCGAACCATAAAAATTTCCTGCGCTACATGGTGGCGAGCAACCCCTTTGTGGCGTTGATCCAGTTTATCTCGGCGTTTGTTGTCGGCGGCTACTTTGGTTAATGCGGTCATCCGCTGTGGTGCTCACAAAGGCACACAAGCCTGCCCTGAGGCCCCCGGCTCCTGAGCCTGACGAAGGGGAGCCTGCCTGCCCTGAGGCCCCCCGGCTCCTGAGCCTGACGAAGGGGAGCCTGTCGAAGGGCTTGCCGAAGGGTCGAAGGGCTTGCCGAAGGGTCGAAGGGCTTGGCGAAGGGGCACGAAGTAGTTCTGGACAGAGTAGATTTTTATCGCCGATTGCCGGTTTACGCTGTACGATAGCCTGGTTAATCGTCAATCGTCAATCGTCAATCGTCAATTGTACATCCATCAAGGAGGTTCCACATGGCCGAAACAGCAGGAGAAGTGCGCGTTCGTAACGTGGTCTCGCGGCGTAACGACAGTTTTGTCGAAGCGGCGACCGAGTTTGGTGGCGGGATTGTACGGCTGGGCTTTTCGGTGCTGTCGCTGCCGCTGGCGGTGCTGCCCCGCGAAACCCGTGGCCACATGCGCAATGCCACCCGCGAGTTGATGTATGCTTTTGCAACCCTGCCCCGCGACTTTGCCGATGTGGCAAACGAAGCGATTGAAGATTGGGCACGGGCCGGTGACGATGTGGATACACCACCTCGCCATGCCCCACGGGACGAAATGGCCAAGGCGTAACGCGGTCGTACTTCTACGCCTGGGGTTGGACAAAACGCTTCTGATGAGTTAAAGGAGTTGTGCATGAACGACCGTGACGGACTTTTTGAATTGGCAGCGTCGTTTACCGGCAGTGCTTCGCGCATGGCATTGATGCTGCTCTCGGCACCGCTGATTCTGCTGCCCAAAGGCTCGCGCCGCCGGGTGCGCCGGGCGATGGCCGAGATTGCACGGGCAACCGTGGCCCTACCCCGCGAACTGACCAATGTATCGTTGCGGGTGGTAGACGACATCTTCGAGGGTGGCAATATGGGCATGGTGGGGGTTAGCGGCTCTGGCTCTGGCTCCCGCGCCACCGATACCTTCGCCGAGCGTGCCCGCAACTTCTCGGATCGCCTCTCACGGGCTGCCGATGAGTTTGGCGCCGGTGTGCGCAGTATGGGTTCTCGCGCCGCCGACGAGGTGGAAAAAGCTGCCGGTAGAGTGGACGAGTGGACGGAAAAAAAGTGAGCCAATGACGCGGTACGCAGAACGAGTTACGGGTGATGCGTTACGCTGAGAGCGCTCGTAACTCGTACTTTGTACCGCGTGAGTCTAGATTGGTTCTCGCATGATTTTTATCGTCGGTGGCACTGGCTCGCTTGGCCAGGAGTTGGTGCGGATGCTCCGCGAGCAGGGCAAGCCGGTGCGTGTGCTGGTGCGGCCTGGTTCCATTGCCAAGGCTGCACCGTTGCGTGCGTTGGGCGCTGAACTGATCGGCGGCGATATTCGTGACCCTGGTAGCCTGGAAATCGCTTGCCGGGGCGTTTCGCATGTCATCTGCTGCACCAGCGCCGGGGCCGACCGGCGCGATGAGTCGCGGCGTATGGCCGAGTTTCAGGGGCCGATCAACCTGCTGCATGCGGCCAAAGCCAACGGTGTGCAGCAGTTTATCTTCACCAGCACCCTTTTCCCCAAAAACCCGCTGGGCTACAAGTTCTGCTGGGCCAAGCTGATGGCGGAAGAGGCCATTCGCGAAAGCGGCGTGCCTTACACCATCTTCCGCCCATGTGGCCTGTTCTACGAGGTGGTGGTGCGGGGCGAGCCGATTGTGCAGCAGTTTGGTTTCTTCCCGATTGTGGCCGATGGCCCGCGCAAAACCCAGATGCTCGCCGCCGATGATGTGTGCCGGGCCTTTGTTAACGCGATTGATAACCCCGAGGCCCTTAACCGCACCTTTGAGATGGGCGGCCCCGAACGCATGACCTTCGACGAGATGGTGGCAATCTGGGCGCGGGTGCGCGGCAAGCCGGTGCGGGCCGTTTATCTGCCGCCCTGGCTGATGCGGGCGGTGGGTGCGCTGCTGAGTCCGTGGCAGCCTTCGGCCCCCGGCATCATGGAATTGCTGGAGTTTAGCTACGACGAAATGGGCTGCGACATGCGTGAGGTGCGCCGCATCTTTAAGCTGGACACGATGACCACGCTGGAAGACTACTGCCGCGCCCACTATGGCCAGCCCGCCCCACGCGCCCCCGCGCCCCCGCCCGACACACCGCCGGGCCAGGCCCTGGAGGCCCGCGCCGTTGGGGCGTAATCGGTTTGGTGGAATGGAGCGACGCCCGTAGGGGCGTCTTTTTGTGTATTGTGTGATGAACGTCGTGTGGACTTTAGTCCGTGCCAGGTGTTCCTATACACGACACGGACTAATTGAGTTTTACTTTTAAATCCGGACACGCGGTGCTGCCCTGACCACCGAATGAATTCGGCGTCTGGAACACCAAAACACGCTGAAGCGTGTTGTTCCAGTGGTTGTCTGGATTATTTTGTAAAGACTCATAAGTCCGCACTACGACCCATTACGTAAATGATGGAAAGGGTGCAGGTCTCCTTCATCGTGTGAGAGACCAGAGAAAGTTACGCTAAGAAGTGTACCTTCCCACAATGAGCATTCGTTTTCATTTAAGGAACCGTGTTATACTCAAACTAGGAACATAGGGCGCTTGTGATGGAATTTATAATTAACGTAACGCCGAGCGCACGGGAAGACATACGATTTTTCAAAGCATACGAACAACGAATTATTGCTGATGGCATTCGATTGTTTTTAACTCGGGATGCATTGGTAGCAAACAATCGGCGAAAGTTACTCGACTCTAATCCCATTGCGCCGTGGGAACTGCGTATTGACAACTTCCGTGTATTTTATGACGTAGAGGGTACCGTGGTCAACATTCGCGCTGTTGGAGAGAAAGAACACAACGACCTATACATACGAGGGGTGAAGGTGAAATTATGATAACGTATGATCTGCGAAAACAATATCTCACGCTGGAAGATGTGTTGAAGAGGGCTGCTGATGCTTCAGTTCAAATCATCACCCGTGATGGACAATCTTTTCTTGTTGAGCCGCTCGATGCATTCGACCAGGAAGTGGCTGCGCTTCGCCAGAGCAAAAACTTCATGACGTTTCTTGCGGAACGGGCGCAGGAACAAGCGTCTATTCCTCTGGATGACCTTGATCGGGAGATTAATGAGCGACTTGCGCAAGAAATGGGCGGGGCAGAAAAGTAATCTTTTTTTGTTGATGCACGAAATTCTATGAACATCCTTATTCTCGGCGCGGGCTATGCGGGCCTGCGGGCAGCCTTAGACCTTGACAGCATGCTGCGCGAGCGCAATGGCAGCGCCCCGCCCGCCAGCATCACGCTTCTCGATCAAAATCCCTACCACCAACTGGTGCAGGAGCTGCACCTGACGGCGACGGCGGCCATTCACACCCGCGAGGCGATTATCGAGTTCGAGCGCATTTTGCGGCGGCGCTCGCTGGTGCTCCTGCGGCAGGGCCGGGCCAGTCGCATCGAGCCGTTGCAGCGACAGGTGCTGCTCGACGACGGCACGGCCCTGGCTTACGACTGGCTCATTATTGCCCTGGGTGCCCAGACGAGCTACGGCAATGTGCCGGGCGCACGGGAACACAGCTTCGCCCTGCGCACCTTTGACGAGGCTATTCGTTTGCGTGACCATATTCGGAATTGCTTTGCCGAAGCGGCCAAGACGAGCGATGAAACCGAGAAACGGCGATTTGTGACGGTGGCGATTGTGGGCGGCGGCTACACCGGCTGCCAGTTTGCGGGCGAGATGGCCGCATGGGCACCGCAGCTGAGCGAGGAGTTTGGCCTGGCTCGCAACGAGGCCCGCATCGCTCTGCTTGACCGCAGCCCGGTGCTGCTGAAGCAGTTTGGCCAGTGGGCCACTGCTGAGGCAGAGCGAGTGCTTGACCGGCGGGGCGTGAGCGTCTACCTGAACACGGCGGTGGAACGGGTGGAACCTGGCGCACTCTATGTGAGCGAGGGCCGCGTGCTGCGGGCAAAAACCATCGTCTGGGCGGGTGGCATTCGTGGCCCGGCGCTGCTAGCCGAGGCCGGGCTACCTACCGACCAGTTCGGGCGCGTGCTGGTAGACCGCTACCTGCGGGTGCAAAACCAGGCCCGCGTGTTTGCCGCTGGCGACTGTGCCGCCATTCCTGACCAGGGAAATGGCACCGTGCCCGCCACCGCTAGCTATGCCATGCGCCAGGGCAGCCACATGGCCGAAACCATTGTGGCCGAGCTGGAAGGCCGCGCCCCCGCCGTCTACGAGCCGCTGAAACTGGGCGAACTGGTCTCCCTTGGCCCCAACGATGGCGTGGGCGACCCGCTGGGCTTCCGTGTCTACGGCCCACCAGCCCTGCTGATGAAAAAGGGCATCGAGGCCTGGTACCGCTCAACGCTGGAATAGACCTGGACATTTTACAGATCCCGCAAAGGCGCAAAGGCGCAAAGGAGTTGCGGGAGGACGTTGACTTGTTGTTTTTTGTGGTCTGCGAGGAGTATCTGCATGCGGCACGCGAGGAACAAGTTGCCTGGACGTTCAGAAGAAGAAGTAGTTGAGGCCTGGCAGCTTC
>JALONX010000127.1 GCA_025454695.1 Chloroflexaceae bacterium | reverse complement strand
CCGACACGGGCGGCAAGCTGGTGGATGAACACTATCGCTTTACGCCGGGCGCACGAGGCTTCACCAGCGAGTATGAGCGCACCAAGTGGCTGGCCCACTACGACGTTGCCGAGCCGCTCATTGCCAAAGGCCTACCGCTGGTGATTGTGCAACCGGCCCTCGTCTACGGCCCCGGCGACAATAGCCTGGTCGGCCAATCTATGCGGCAATATTTGCAGCGCCGCCTGCCCGCCGCCCCCCAGGGCGCAACCTTCTGCTGGGCCTACGTAGACGACACCGCCCATGGCCACCTGCTGGCGATGGAGCGTGGACGCATTGGCGAAAGCTACATTCTGGCTGGGCCGACCCACAGCATGATTGAGGCCCTGCTGATCGCCGAGAAGATCACCGGCATCCCCGCGCCGCGCCTGCGCCCGCCCGTGCCAGTGATGACGGCGGCGGCTCGCGTTGTCAGCGCCATCGAACGGGTTGCCCATCTGCCCGTGCCCCAGAACATGACCGCCGAGAGTCTACGAGCCATGCTTAGCACCTACATGGCCGACGACAGCAAAGCCCGCCGCGAACTGGGCTGGACAACCAGACCACTCGAAGCGGGCCTCCGCGAAACACTCGAGGCTGAGATGGCGCAGTTAAGGGTTAAGGGTTAAGGGTTAAGGGTTAAGGGTTAAGGGTTAATATCAATGAAAACACTGAAGTTCAGAGCGTTTAACCCCTAACCCCTAACCCCTAACTTCTAACCCCTAACCCCTAACCTCTAGCCCCTAACCCCTAACCCCTAACCCCTAACCCCTCCTCACTAATAAAGCTTAATCTTGTGGCCCACTTCCTTCAGCAATTCGCCAGCGATGACGTAGCGCTGAATTTCGTTGGTGCCCTCAAAGATGCGGGTTACGCGGGCGTCGCGGTACATGCGCTCCAGCGGCAGCTCGCGGCTGAAGCCCATGCCACCGTGAATCTGGATCGCTTCGTCAATCACCTGGCTGCTGGCATCGGTGCAGTAGAGCTTGACGATGCTGCTTTCCAGGGTGGCGTGTTCGCCCCGATCCACCTTTTTGGCGCAGTGGTAGACGATCTGCTCCATGGTGTAGATCTTCACCGCCATGTCGGCCAGCTTAATCTGGATGGCCTGGAATTCGGCGATGGGCTTGCCGAACTGGTGGCGCTCCACCGAGTATTTGCGGCTCATCTCGAAGGCTTCTTTGGCCCCGCCCACGCTGCCCGCGCCCAGGCCACAGCGGCCCACATCAAGCGTGCGCATGGCCACCGCAAAGCCGTGGCCGATCTGCCCCAGCACGTTTTCCTTGGGCACGCGGCAGTCTTCAAAATAGAGGCTGGCGGTGTGGGAAGCCCGCAAGCCCATCTTGTCTTCCACCTTGCCCACCTTGAAGCCGGGGAAGTTCTTCTCGACGATAAAGGCGGTAATGCCACCCCGTGCGCCCAGAGCCGGGTCGGTCACGGCGAAGACCACCAGCACGTCGGCAAAGCTGCCGTTGGTGATCCACATCTTCTGGCCGTTCAGCACCCACTCGTCGCCCTTGAGTTCGGCCCGCGTGCGGATGTGGGCCGCGTCGCTGCCAGCACCCGGTTCGGTGAGCGCCCACGCGCCAAGCAGCTTGCCCTCGATCATCGCCCGCAGATACTTATCCTTCTGGGCTTCGTTGCCATCCAGGAAGATGCTCATGCCAGCCAGCTGCACATGGGCACCGATGATGGTGGCGGTGCTGGCGCAGGCCCGGTTCAGCTCTTCCATCAGCACACAGTAGCCCACAATGCCCGCTTCCGCGCCGCCATACTTTTCCGGGAAGGGAATGCCATAAAAGCCCAGTTCGCCCGCTTTTTTCAGCACCTCAAACGGCACCCGCTCTTCTTCGTCCAGCTCACGGGCAATCGGGCGAATCTCTTTGGTTGCAAACTCGCGCACCGCATCCCGCAACATTTTGATGTCATCACTGTGTTCGTACTCGATCATGATCCATCTCCTTCTTTGGAAGTATGAAGTATGACGTATGATGTATGAATGTACTGATGCCACGTTTCACACATCATCCAAACCCATTAACCGAACGTATGATGTATGAAGTATGAATGATGAAGTATGAAATCAGGTTCTCTTCATCATTCATACTTCATACATTCCGCTACTTGTCCTTAAACTCTGGCCGCCGCTTCTGCAAAAATGCGCCGATGCCTTCGCGCATGTCTTCCGAGAGACTCATGGTTTCGAACTGTTGCCGTTCCAGCGCCAGGCCATCTTCAATTGAAAGCGTGGTTCCGCCGGTGACGGCTCGCAAGGCCGCGCTGGTGGCAACACGGCTCTTTTCGGCCAGTTTGCGGGCCAGGCCCTGGCATTCGCGTAGCAGTTGGGCCGCTGGCACCACCTTGTTCACCAAGCCGATCCGCAGCGCTTCCGGGGCCGGGATAGTGTCGCCAGTCAGAATCAGCTCCAGTGCGCGGCCCTCGCCGACGATGCGCGGCAGGCGCTGCGTGCCACCCCAGCCCGGAATAATGCCCAGGCCGATCTCGGGCTGCCCCAGGCGGGCGTTGTCGGCGGCATACCGAATATCACAGGCCATGGCCAGTTCCATGCCGCCACCCACACATGCCCCGTTGACGGCAGCAATGGTGGGGATGGACAACCGATCCAGCTTGAGGAACACCTCCTGGCCCAGTTTGGCGTAGTTTACTGCTTCCTGCACCACCTGCGCTTTGTCGGGCAGGGCGCCAATCTCGGCAAAGGTGTTGATGTCGGCCCCGGCGATGAAGACCTGCTGGCCCGCCCCCGTCACCACCAGCGCTTTGATCTCGCTATTGGCGGCGATCTCATCCAACATGCGGTCAAGCTCCCGCAGCACATCGGCGTTCAGGGCGTTCACCGGCGGGCGGTCAATCGTCAGCACCCCAACTTTGAACTGGACATTGAGCTTCAAAAACTGATAATCGGACATGATTCCTCCTGGCAAAGTATGAGTTATGAGTTATGAAGTATGAACACTGTCGAATTCACTGCGTATTCGCAGCTATTCACTGGTATTCATACATCATCATGCATCCTTCATACTTCTCGTTTATTGGTACTCAAAAAAGCCCCGTCCCGCCGCTACGCCGGTTTCACCAGCAGCCACCTTTTTCTCCAGGATGGCCGCCGGGGCGAAGCGGGAGCCGTATTGAGCCTGGAACTCCTTCAAGCCGTTGACAATCACATCAATGCCGATCTTGTCGGCCAGGGCCAGCGGCCCCATGCGCTCGCCGTCCACCGCCATGCCGGTGCCAGCAATCATCGCCGTGTCAATGTCGGGCAGTGTGGCAATGCCTTCTTCAGCGCAGCGGGCCGTCTCGTTGATCAGGGTGTACATCAGCCGTTCGGTCGTAAAGACACTCTTCGGGTTGTGGGTTCCCAGTTGCTCGATCAACGTCTCAAGGCTTTGCTCTGGCTCGGTTTCGTAGGTGTAGAAACCCGCGCCGCCCTTGTAGCCGGTGCGCCCGGCCTGCACCAGCGCGTTCAGCAATTCGGGCGCTTGCATGCGCTCGCCGTAGGCCGCTTCCAGCGTTTCGGCCACGTCCGCGCTGATGTCAATGCCCACAAAATCGGCCAGCGTAAATGGCCCCATTGGCCAGCCATATTCGCGCATGGCCTCGTCAATCTGCTCGGCGCTGGCGGCTCCTTCTTGCAGGCAGAAGACCGCTTCGCCCAGGTAGGGCGCGAGGATGCGATTGACCAGAAAGCCGGGGCATTCCTTCACCACCACCGGGATTTTGCGCAGCGTCTGGGCAAAGCCCACAATATCCTCAATCGTCTCCTGAGTCGTCTCTTTGCCGGGAATAATCTCCACCAGCTTCATCACGTTAGCGGGGTTGAAGAAGTGTAGCCCGGCCACCCGGTCGGCTCGGCCCGTGGCGGCGGCCATCTCGCTGATGGGCAGGGCGCTGGTGTTGCTGACAATCACCGCCCCGGCGGGTAGCACCTTGTCCAATTCAGCAAAGACAATCTTTTTCAGATCAAGCTTTTCAGGGATGGCCTCAACCACAATATCCACGTCCGCAAAGCCCTCGTAGCTGGTGCTGCCTTCAATCAGGGCCATCTTGTTCGCCAGGTCAGAGGCGCTCATCTTGCCCTTGTCCACCCGCTCCTGGTAAATGGCGCGGGCGTGATCCAGCCCCGCCTGCACGGCCTGCTCGTCCACGTCCTTCAGCACCACCGGCAGGCCCGAATAGCTGATCACCTGGGCGATAGCTCCGCCCATGGCACCCGCACCCACCACCGCAGCCTTAAAAATGTACATAGCAACTCCTTAATGAATAGCCACAGAGAACACAGAGAACACAGAGATTATGCGGGGAAAGTCTTGGGGGAAGCTGCGCCTCTCCCAAGCTCTCCCCACGTATATCACACGGAATGTGCCGCTTCCTGTTCGGCCCTCTGTGTCCTCTGTGCCCTCTGTGGCAAAATCGGTAGCACGAGGGCCGAGGGCCGGTTGGCATCGTGGTAGATCGTCTGGTCTGCCGGGCGCATGCGGGTGCTACTGGCCTGGTTCTCACCCGTGCCCAGGTTGCGTGCCCAGCGGGGGTGCCCGCCGCTGCACACCTGTACGCGAATGCGATGCCCGGCCTTAAAGCGCTGCGCCGTGGCCCACATGTCAATCTCAAGCCGCAGGCTGCCGTCGGGCTGCCGTTCGCCCCGCCCCGGCTCCACCCGAAACAGCCCATCGCAGACGTTAAACGAGCGCCCGTCAGGATAGACATCGCACAGCCGCCCCACAAAATCGGTGTGGGCCAGGCTAGACCGCACGTAGAGTTCCAATCGTACCGGCCCGATCACGTCTACGTCCTGCTCCAGCGCCGCTGTGGTGAAGGTCAGCACATCAGAACGGGCCTCCAGCATACGCTGGTCGTGCCGCCCCGCTCCCAGGTTCAGCAGCGATCCGCCGATCATCGGCGTGGGGTGGGCGGGGTGGTAGCGGTAGTGATCGGGCGGCGAATGTTCCGCCGACTCAACCGTGGACAGCAGCTGGTCACCATGTAAAAAGAAGCGCGTCAGCGTGGCCAGCGGGGGCCAGAAATCCATCTCGTGCCACTCGTCAGCCCCCATCAGGTAGACGCGCACGGGTCGTTGCCGTAGCCGCTCCTGCTGGCCCTTCAGGTACACGTCAAACCAGGCCAACCCTTCGCGCACGCCGTCTGAAATCAGCGTGGTGTCAAGATGATGTTGTGGGCCAATCGTCAGGTAGGGCGTGCGGCCCGCCGCCAGCATGCGGGCGTAGTCAGTCAGCTGGTCGTTTAAAAAGATGTCGTACCAACCTGCCACCATGTGAACCTGGGCCTGTACCTTCGCTGGTGCAGTTGGGTGATCCACCGCCTGCCAGTAGCTGTCGTCCGTGTCGGGATGCTCCAGCCAGTCGCGCAGAAACGGCACTGGCTTGCCCAGACTCAGCGTGTCGGCATCGGCCAACGGCAGGTGCTGAAAGGCGTTGGTAAAGGCGGCGGGGCGGTAGGCAGCGGCAGTTTTTTGCAGCACCCCCAGGTCAATCCAGCCGTTGCGCTCAATCATGGTGTTCACCAGGTAGGCCCAGCGCAACGAGCCATCAAGCGAAAAAGCCCCGTTGATGTAGAACAGGCGTGAGAAGCGGCTGCTGGTGGTGATGGGCATCATCGCCTTAAGAAAAGGCGGTGCGGCGGCGGCGATGGCCCACTGGGTGAGGCCCAGGTAGCTTGCGCCCCATGTGCCCAGGCTACCGTTAAACCAGGGCTGCTGGCCAATCCACTCCAGCGTCGCTCGCCCATCCTCGGCCTCGTGGGTGAAGGGGTAGAACTCGCCTTTGGAATGGAAGCGCCCACGCACGCCCTGCACTAGCACATGGTAGCCCCGCTCGGCGAACAGCCTGGCGATAAGGCGCTGCGATAGGCCCAATGCCCCCAACTCGCTGGCCCGGCCATAGGGCGTGCGCACCAGGATGGTGGGGAAATCGCCGCCCTCGCTGGGGTAATAGTGGTCGGCCAGCAGCTGCACGCCGTCCGCCATGGGCACGGGCAGATCAAGCTCCTCCGCCACATGGTAGCGGGCAGGCGGCAGGCGCAGGGCGCGGGCCAGCCACGCACGGCGGAAGCGGTAGAGTGCCGCCCCGCCCAGGCCAAGCCCAAGCGCCATTGCGAGGAGTGTGCGTCGTGCCATTGCTCATTGCAGATTGGAGATTGGAGATTGCAGATTAGCCCCGTTCGGTCAATCTGCAATCTTCAATCTCCAATCGCTCATCGTTATTTGTACTACTTCATGCGGTTCGTGCATGGTAGCCCGCGCAGGCGGGCTTCGTTCATACCAGCCGAGGGCTTCAGCCCCACGGCCCTGTGCGCTCATCGTATGAAACAGTACATCTATTCGCTACATCCGCTCGATAACAACTGCGCCGCCCTGGCCGCCGCCGATGCACAGGGCTGCCACGCCCAGGCGCTTGTTCTGGCGCTTGAGTTCGTGGGCCAGCGTGAGCACAATGCGCGTGCCCGACATGCCCACCGGGTGGCCCAGGGCCAGCGCCCCGCCGTTCACATTGACGTTGCTGTGGTCAATTTCAAGCTGCTTTTCAACGGCCATAATCTGGGCCGCAAAGGCTTCGTTGATCTCCCACAGTTCAACGTCGGCTTTGTTGAGGCCAGCTTTTTCGAGCGCTTTGGGGGCCGCCAGGGCCGGGCCAATGCCCATGCGGGCCGGGTCGCAGCCAGCCCAGGCGTAGGAGACGATGCGGGCCATTGGCGTGAGTCCCAGGCTTTCGGCCCGCTGGCGGCTCATAATCAAGGTCAGCGCCGCGCCATCGTTGGTGCCACATGCATTGCCAGGGGTCACCGTGCCGTTCTGCTTAAAGATGGTGGGGTACATGGCCAGGGTCTGGGCGCTCAGGGCCACGTTAATGCCCTCGTCTTCGCTCACAATATCTGGCTCAACTTCTTTGCCGGCCACTTTTTTGGCCACCGTCACGGGTGCAATCTCTTCTTTAAACTTGCCCATGCGGGTGGCTTTGAAGGCCCGTTTGTGGCTTTCAACGGTGAACTTGTCCTGGGCTTCGCGGCTGATGCCGAACTCCTCGGCCAGGGTTTCGGCAGTGCGGCCCATCAACTGGTTCACCACCGGGTCGGTCAGCCCTTCCCACATGGCGTCAACAAGGGTTGAGTGTTGAAATTTTTTGCCCCAGCGCAGGTCGCGGTTCACATAGGGAATATTGCTCATGCTCTCGGTGCCACCGGCCAGGTAAATCTCGCCTTCGCCCGACTGAATGGCCTGGAAGGCGTTTACAATGCTCTGCATGCCGCTGCCACAGTTGCGGGCCACGGTGTAGTTGGTGACGTGCTGGGGAATCGCGGCCTTCAAAGCAATCACGCGGGCGATGTTGGGGGCGTCGGAACCCTGGCTGCAACAGCCCCAGATGACCTCATCAATGCTGGCCGGGTCGAGGTTCGTGCGTTCCAACAAAGCTTTTGTCACTACAACCGCGAGATCCTGGGCGCTTAACGAGCGTAAGGCACCGCCGAACACGCCCATGGGAGTGCGTATCCCGTCAACAATAACTACGTCCTTCATTGGAACTCCTTTACTTGTTGCCGCCTGAGCGCTACCGGGTTGAAAGTAAATGTGGGGAGAAATGTGCTTTGCGCATTGCGTCACAAATTATTACACAGTGCGTCATAAACATTATACAAACCCCTGCTGGCTGTGTCAAGATGACGCGGTGCGTTAAATGAAAATTCACCAAACCTGTGCTACAATAGGCGAGATCGCCTTTGTGATGGAAAAAACAATGGATGCCTTGATTGAGCAGGTGGCGCGCCGTTTGCAGGCTGTGCCTGGTTTGCCGCCAGCCCCACAAGTTGTTGCCTCAGCTCCCGCCACGCTGCCCACCGAGGCCCGCGCCCTTGCCCGTTATATTGATCATACGCTGCTCAAGCCAGAAGCCACGCCCGCCCAGGTCGAGCAGCTCTGTGCCGAGGCCCGCCAGCACCAGTTCGCCAGCGTCTGTGTGAACGGCGGTTATGTACCCATGTGCGCCGAACGGCTCCAGGGCAGCGGTGTGGCGGTTTGTACGGTGGTCGGCTTCCCGCTGGGGGCCAGCAGCAGCGCCACCAAAGTCTTCGAGGCCCGTGAGTCCATCGCCAACGGGGCCAGCGAAATTGACATGGTGATCGCCATTGGGCGATTGAAGGGCGGCGACGAGCGTTACGTCTACAACGATATTGCGGCGGTGGTGCAGGCCTGCCACGAGGCCGGGGCCATCTGCAAAGTGATTATCGAAACGGCCCTGCTGACGGACGAAGAGAAGATTGCCGCCACGCTGCTGGTGGCGCGGGCCGGGGCCGATTTTGTGAAGACCAGCACCGGCTTTGCCAGCAGCGGTGCAACCGTGGCCGATGTGGCCCTGCTGCGGCAGGTGGTGGGCGCGGGCATGGGCGTCAAGGCGGCGGGCGGCGTGCGCTCCTTCGCCGATGCGGTGGCTATGATCGAGGCCGGAGCGACTCGCATCGGCACCAGCGGCGGCGTGGCAATTGTGGAAGGTGCTTCGGCGACTGGGAGTTATTAACCACAAAGGCACAGAGGGCAAGAACCAAGAACCAAGAACCAAGAACCGAGAACCAAGAACCATAGCACGTGCTGCGTGCTGCGTGCTGCCTGCTGCGTACTGCGTGCTGCGTGAAACGTAGTTTACTTTTTTGGTCATCTTGTCATCTTGCCATCTTGTCATCTTGTCACTTCTGGCTTCGATTAACAATTGCGCATGGTGGTAACTCTTGCACTGCTCGTGGCTGGTCTGGTCTATGTGGCGACCTTTGTGCTGGGGTTGGGCCTGCATTTCAACTGGTGGCGCGTGGCCCCGGCCCGCGCCCTGCACCATGCGCTCTTCGCCGCGATCTGGGTGAGTCTGGGGGCTACGGCGGCCCTGGCCTGGTGGAGTGGTAGCAGCTTCTGGTTTGGCCCACTGCTGGTGCTGGCCTG
This sequence comes from Chloroflexaceae bacterium, assembly GCA_025454695.1. Classification (GTDB taxonomy): domain Bacteria; phylum Chloroflexota; class Chloroflexia; order Chloroflexales; family Chloroflexaceae; genus JALONX01. Next base: position 1,979 of record JALONX010000127.1, on the reverse strand, counting down.
GATGCTGCCGCTGCCGCGCTTTCGGGCGGGCGGCATGGCTCATCGGCTGCTGGCCTCCGGCGGCCTGCTCACGCTGCTGCTGGTTGGCCTGGCCTTGCAGTTTTAGCCACGTTTTTGCCACAGAGGCACAGAGGGCACAGAGTATAATGCGTAATGCGTAATGCGTAATGCGTAATGCGTAATGCGTGATGCGTGATGTGTGATGCGTAAGAACTAGGAGTGGTTAGCAGTTAGCAGTTGGCATTGTACAGAGGCTGTCTCCTGCCAACTGCTAACTGCTAACTGCTAACTGCTAACTGCCAACTGCCAACTGCCAACTGTGGAACTCGTAACTCGCAACTCGTTATTCGTAACTTCTACATGGAACTTTTTGACGCGATTCGCCAGCGCCACACCACCAACGGCGCGTTTGTAGACAAACCGGTAAGCGTGGAGGACAAACGGCGGCTGCTGGAGATGGCCGCCCGCGCCCCGTCTCACTTCAACTCGCAGCCCTGGCGTTTTATTGTGGTAGAAGACGCCGCCCGCCGCAGCCAGATCGGCAGAATCGCCGGTGAGTCCATGCGGCGGCTGATTGAAGAAGGAACCTTCTGGCAGCAGTACAAGCGCTATTTTCGCTTTACACCGGAAGAGGCCAGCGCCACCAACGACGGCATTTTGATTGATAATATGCCTGCGGTGCTGAAGCCGTTTGTCAAACAATTGTTCACCGAGCGGGGCGAGCGCATGATGAATGCCCTGCAGGTGCCCAGGGTGCTGGCCAACGATGCCCGCAAGTTGGTGGAACGTTCGCCGCTGCTGCTGGGCATTACGCTGACTCGCAACGAATACCGCCCCGGCGAACTCTCGGCGCTGTATTCGCTGGTATCGCTGGGGGCAGTGGTGCAGACGATCTGGCTGACGGCGACCTCGCTGGGGATGGGCATGCAGTTCGTCAGCACGCCCCAGGAGATTCCCGAAAACTGGGCCACCATCAGCCGCATGCTGGGCGTGCCCGATGACCACGAACTAATGCTGCTGTTTCGTTTGGGCTACACCGACGCCAGCATTAAACGGCCAACGATTGATTGGACATCGCCGCAACGCAAGAGTCTTGCGGAGCTGGTGTTTCAGGAGGAGTGGGGCAACGGGCTGGATGGGTGAGATGATACCGCAATGGCTGGCCCTTTGTGGCTTGAGCGGCGAGCCAGTTGCACAGCGTATGTGCATGGAGGAATGACATGAGCATTTTGATTGACAACAATACCCGCCTGCTGGTGCAGGGCATTACGGGCAAAGAGGGCGAGTTTCACACCCGGCAGATGATGGCTTACGGCACCAACGTGGTTGCCGGGGTGGTGCCGGGGCGCGGCGGCCAGACGGCGATTGATGGCAAGGTGCCGGTGTTTAACACTGTGAAGGAGGCTGTAGCAGCAACCGGTGCCAACACCTCGGTGATCTACGTGCCAGCGGGCGGTGCGCCCGATGCCATTCGTGAGTCGGCGGCGGGCGGCATCAAGTTGATTGTGTGCATCACCGAGGGCGTGCCTGCCTTTGACATGGTGAGCACCTACAATTTTGTTCAGGAGTGCGGCGCACGGCTGCTTGGCCCCAACTGCCCCGGTCTGATCACCCCGGGCCAGGCCAAGGTGGGCATTATTCCCGGCAACATCGCCACGCCTGGGCCGGTTGGTGTGGTAAGCAAAAGCGGCACGCTCACCTACGAAGCGGTGGACGCGCTGACCCGCATTGGCCTCGGCCAGACCACCATCGTCGGCATTGGCGGCGACCCGATTATCGGTACCAATTTTATTGATGTGCTGGGCATGTTCCAGGCCGACCCGCAGACCGAGGCGATTGTGCTGATCGGCGAGATTGGCGGCACGGCGGAGCAGGAAGCGGCAGCCTTCATCAAGGCCAATGTGACCAAGCCGGTGGTGAGCTTTATCGCCGGGCAAACCGCCCCGCCCGGCAAGCGCATGGGCCACGCCGGGGCCATT